>CAZCUO010000026.1:0-19291 GCA_964502135.1 uncultured bacterium | reverse complement strand
GTTGTTATCTGACCAGCACCAAGTTTATCATAAGGAAGCCAGAATGAATTATTATGTTTATAAGTTGGAAGCCAGTTAGCATTTCCACTTACATATAATACATTAATTCCTTCTACACCGTGATTATCACCTGTTTGAACATATGGTGGAGAACTCCATACTCCACCAGTTCCAAACAAAGTTAATCTATCAGCACATACTACACTTTCATCTTTACTTTGCTCATGTAATTTAGGTGCATAAGCATAGGAAAGTGTTCCATATCCAAGTCGATTATGGTACCCAGCAAGAGGAAGATGTTCTGCAGTTGGTGGTTCAGATTGGTTCCAATCTGAGGGTGGTGTTCCTCCCCATGCACCTCTTTCAAGGTCAACCCAATAAGGAGATTTAGTATCAGCAGAAGATGGACAAACAAAAATTCCTGTGTCTTTTACATATTTTGGTATTAACAATGAAAGAGATTGACCTGCTCCTGCAGTACCTGTAGTGTCAGTAACAGAAAAAATTGGGAAGTTTTCATCATAGTCCTGTGCATACATATGAATTCCAAGACCAATCTGCTTTAAATTAGATATACATACACCTCTTCTTGCCTGTTCACGAGCACGTGCAAGTGCTGGTAGTAACATCGCTGCAAGAATCGCAATGATAGCAATTACTACCAGCAATTCTATTAATGTAAAACCTTTCTTTCTCATTTTTTTCACCTCCTTTCTTTTTTAATCACATTTTGTTTTTTCTATATTATAACTTTTTTTCACTTTTGTCAAGACCATTTTACCTTTTTATTTTTCTTTTGTCAAGTCAATTTTTTTATAACCTATATTTTTTCTTTTGTCAAGTATTTTTATACCTCATATTTTTAAACTTGTCAAGTCAAATTTTTTTTATTAAAATTTATATTCACAAAAAGGAGAATAAAATGGAATATAGACAACTTGGAAAAAGTGGATTAAGGGTATCAAAATTATGTATAGGCACTATGGTTGGATTTACAAGTCAGAATTATGATGAGGCAAAAAGAATTATTGAAGTTGGAATTGATAATGGGATTAATTTTATTGATACTGCTGATTGTTATGGTGAAAGTGAAGAAACTGTTGGTAAGATTTTAAAAGAAATAGGTAAAAGAAATAAAGTTATTCTTGCTACAAAATTTGGATGGTATATGGGAGATGGTGCAAATGATTATGGAGCAAGTTTAAAACATATAATTGAAAGTTGTGAAGCAAGTTTGAAAAGATTGAAAACAGATTACATTGATTTATATATTGTTCATGTTGTTGACCCAAATACTCCTATGGAAGAGACATTATATGCACTTGATAAACTTGTAAGGGATGGAAAAGTAAGATATATAGGAACTTCAAAACATCCAACCTATTTAATTTTAGAAGGGATTTTTATAAGTGAAAAATATGGATGGGCAAGATTTGTGAGTGAGCAACCACCTTATAATATACTTGATAGAAGTATAGAAAATGAACTTATTCCAATGTGTATAAGGTATGGAATTGGAATAACTCCTTTTTTCCCACTTGCAGCAGGTATTTTAAGTGGTAAATATAGAAAAGGAGTTAAAGTTGAAGAAGGAAGACAAGCAAAAAGGGATATGGAAAAGGATGAAATTTTTAAAAAATCAATAGAAATTGTTGAAAAATTAATACCAATTGCAGAAAATAGAGGTATTACTTTGGCAGAATTTTCACTTGCATGGCTTATGAATAGACCAGGTATTACTTCTGTTATTTTGGGTGCAAGAAAACTTGATTATTTAATTTCTGGTTTGAAAGCATGTGATATAAAATTGACTGAAGAGGAATTGAAAAAAGTTGATGAAATAGTGCCTCCTGGAACTTATGTTTATCCTTATTATGAAGAAAGTATATGGAGGCCAAGCAGAATGTTTTATTCATCAGAAGCAAGAAAGATAAAAGGAACAGGTGCATATATTCCTGATAATAAAACTGGCTCTGATAAAAAAGCAGGATATGAATAGTTATTTTAATTTTTTATAAATATTTTCAATAAATTCAATTATTTTATCTATATCTTTAAGCCGACCAATCCCTTTTTTACCACTTGCAAGTTCACCTATTTCTGGGCCTATAAAATAATAACCAAATTTTTTAAGTTTTTTTACATTTTCTTGAATAATTTTATTTTTCCACATATTTTCATTCATACTAGGTGCAAAAATACAAATTCCTTTAAAAGAAATAACAGTTGTTGTTAAAAGGTCATCACATATTCCTGACGCAATTTTTCCTATTATATTTGCTGTTGCTGGACATATAAGAATTATAGAGGCAAAATCAGATAAAGCGATATGGTCTTCTTCATAATTTTTATTAAACATTTCAGAATAAACTTTATTTCTTGATAAAACCTCAAAAGTTAAAGGATTTATAAAATTTTTTGCATTTTCTGTCATAACTACTTTTATATTCCAATTATTTTTTATAAGTTTTCTTATTAATTCACATACCTTATATGCAGCAATTGAACCACAAACTCCAATAATTATATTTTTCTTTATTTTTTTCATCAATTTAATTATAAACTATTTGCCAAAAAAAATAAATGAATGTAAAATTATCTGGTTTTTTTGAAAATGGAACACCAATATAAATTAAAACTTATTGGAGAAGAGATAGAAAATTATAAAATTGAAGAAAGAATATGGCAAGGCGGGACTTCAACTATTTATAAAGGTATTTGTGAAGATGGTATTTTTGGTAAAGTTGTTGCAATTAAAGTTCTTCATCCTTATAGAAGAGAATACTATCAAGTAAAAACATTTAAAAAAGAATTTAAGATTTTAAGAAATCTTTCTCACCCTAATATAATAAAAGTTCACAAAATTGGTAAGAAAAATGGTTTGTATTACATTATTATGGAATATATAGATGGGAAAAGTTTAAAAAATTTTTATGAAAAAAATTCTGAAATATTTCCCCAAACAATTCTATATATATTGATAAAAGTTGGAGAAGGGATTAAGTATATTCATTCACAAAGGATTGTTCATAATGATATAAAACCTGAAAATGTAATTGTTAAAAATAATTTAAAAGATGTAAAAATAATTGATTTTGGTTATGCAGAAAAAATTAGTTTTTTAAAAAAGAGGAAAAGTTTAACTGGTGGAACTGAAAAATATGTTGCTCCTGAAAGAAAAAAGGGAATTATTGATTTTAAAAGCGATATATATTCTTATTGTGTTATGCTGGAAGAATATTTATCTTTTTTTGATTTTTATGAAGAAATTTATCCTATTATATATCTTGGAAAATCAGAAAATTTAAAAAAAAGACCAGAAATAGCAGATATTCTAAATGTTTTAAAACAGATATATAATAAAGTATGATATGAAATTTGGAATAATAGGTGATATTCACTCAAATCTTGAAAGTTTTATAGCAGTCCTTAATTATTTTGAAAAAAATAAAGTTGATAAAATTGTAATTATTGGAGATATTATCGGTTATGGACCAAATCCAATTGAATGTATAAATCTTGCAAAAGAAAATGGCCAAATAATATTGAAAGGGAATCATGAAGAAGGAATTTTAAAAAATGATTTTTCAAAATTTAAAAAATATGCAAGAATTTCTCTTGAGTGGACAAAAAAAGAAATAGAAGAAAAAATTGAAGAAATAAAGAATTGGAAAGAGAAAGAAGAATATAATGATATTGTTTTTTTCCATGCTTCAATTTCTGATTTCTTTTACAAGTATATTTTTAAAATAGAAGATGCAGAAGAAGAATTTAAATTACTTGATAAAAAAATTTGTTTTATTGCTCATACACATATTCCAGGAGGGTTTAAAAAAAATATAAAAACTGGAAAAATTGAAAAAATTTTCACTGATTTTTCCGGAAAACTCAACTTAAAAATTGAAGATGATTTTAAATATATTATAAATGTTGGAAGTGTAGGATTTCCAAGAGACGGATTCCCTTTTTCATGTGTTTCAATTTATGATACTGATATAAAAGAATTTAAACTTGAAAGAATTGAATATAATTATGAAACAACTATTAAAAAAATTATTGAAAAAAATCTTCCCTCAAAAATATGCAGTTTTTTAAAAGGTTTCTAATTTTGGATTTAATTCCTTTAATTTTTCTGTCAAACTATTTATATTAATCTCTGCTAAAATATCATACCAATTAGATTTTTCTTTTTCTTTTAATATCTCTTCCATAGATTTCCCTTTAATTTGATTTATTGCCCATGCTATGGAAATATCAAAAAATGTAAATTTTTCTCTTAATTTTTTAAGTTTATCTTTCTCAATTTTGGATGTTTTACATATTTTTTCTGCAATTTTTTCTGCATAATATTGAGTATTTGCTCTTTTTTCAATTTCTATTGCTTGGCTAAATAAAGGAATAAAATCTTCTTTTTCTAACTTTATTGTTTCTTCAATTAGATTTACTGAATTTTTTATTTCGTCAAATGTTGCTTTTTTAATTTCTCCATAACATAAAAATCCAAAAACTACAAATAAAACTAAAATTTTTCTCATAACTTCACCTCCTTTTTTAATTTTTTACCATGTTTTTTAAAATTTTTCAACTAAAATAATTCTGGTATAATATTGAAAAAATGGGACAAAAAATTCTGGTAACAGGTGCATGTGGTTTTATTGGATGGAAAGTATGTGAGAAATTGCTTGAAAAAGGATTTGAAGTTTTTGGTGTTGATGACCTAAATGATTATTATGATGTTAAATTAAAACTCTGGCGACTTGAAAAATTGAAAAAATTTAAAAATTTTATTAATGTTAAATTTGATATTTCAAAAAAAGAGATAAAATATATTGTTGAACATGCAAAACCAGATGTTATCATAAATCTTGCAGCAAGAGCAGGAGTTAGAGCAAGTATTGAAAATCCTGAAATTTATTATTTAACAAATGTAATTGGAAACTTAAACCTTCTTGAATGTGCAAAAGAATTTGGAATTAAAAAATTTATTCTTTCTTCAACTTCGTCTCTTTATGCAGGATGTAAAATCCCTTTTAAAGAAGATTCACCAACAGAAAATCCCTTATCCCCTTATGCAGCAAGTAAAAAATCAGCAGAAATTACATGTTATACTTACCATTATTTATATGGAATTGATATTGTTATTTTCAGATATTTTACAGTTTATGGACCATGCGGAAGGCCAGATATGAGTATTTTTAAATTTATAAAATTAATAGATGAAGAAAAAGAGATAACTGTTTATGGAGATGGAACACAAAGTAGAGATTTTACATATATTGATGATATTGCTGAAGGGACAATTCTTGGGCTTAATCTATCTGGATTTAATATAATTAATCTTGGTAATAGCAATCCACACCAATTAAATGAAGTTATAAGATTGATAGAAAAGTATTTAAATAAAAAAGCAAAAATTATTTATAAACCATTTAATAAAGCAGATATTAAAGAAACATATGCAGATATTACAAAGGCAAAAAATTTATTAAACTGGTATCCAAAAGTAAATATTGAAGAAGGAATTGAAAGAACTGTAAAATGGCATATTGAAAATAAAAACTGGTTAAAAAATGTTGTTTTAAAAGATTAAATGAAATATAAGATAAGTGAAATTTTCTATTCAATTCAAGGTGAAGGATTATTACAAGGTATAACTGCAATATTTATAAGATTTTCTGGATGTAATTTAAGATGTTTTTTTTGCGATACTAAATATTCATGGAAAAATGGAAAAGAGATGAATGAAGATGAAATTTTGGAAAATATTAAAAAATTTAAATGTAAAAGAATTTTTTTTACAGGTGGAGAGCCATATTTGCAAGAAATCTCTAATTTATATGAAAAACTTAAAATAAAAAATTATTGGGTAGGGATTGAAACAAATGGAACAATATTTAAAGATATAAAATTTGATTGGATAACAGTAAGTCCTAAAAAAGAAGGTGAAAAATTTCACAAATTTGGTTATGATAAAAGATTTAAAAAATTGGCAGATGAATTTAAATATATTATTGTTGATGATTCATATTTTGATTTTATAGATAGATCAATTGAAAAACCAGTTGTTTTACAACCTGTTGATAATAATATTGAAATAAGTAGAAAGATTGTAAAATTTTTGAAAGAGAATAATTATAATAACTGGTATCTTAGATTGCAAATTCATAAGATTTTAAATATAAAATGAAAAAAGCAGTGTGTCTTGTCTCTGGTGGAATTGATAGTTTCTTAACAGCAAAAATAGCAAAAGATTATGGTTATGAGATTTATTGTCTAACATTTGATTATGGACAGAAAGCAAAAAAAGAAATTATATATGCAAAAAAAATTGCAAAATTTTTAAATGCAAAAGAACATATTATATTAAAAATTAATTTATCTTTTTTAAAATCTGCATTAACAAGAAAAGAGATAAAAATTCCAGAAAGAAAAAGAAGTGGAATACCATCAACTTATGTTCCTGCAAGAAATACAATTTTTATTTCAATTGCACTTGGATATGCAGAAACAATTAATGCTGATGCAATATTTATAGGAGTTAATTGTATTGACTTTTCTGGTTATCCTGATTGTAGACCTATTTATATTAAAAGATTTCAAAAACTAATTGATGTTGCGACAAAAAAATCATTAAAAGGAGAAAAAATTAAACTTATTGCTCCACTTTTAAATTTATCAAAAGTAGAAATTATAAAAAAAGCAATATCATTAGGACTTGATTTATCAATTACATGGAGTTGCTATAAAAATGGGAAAAAAATGTGTGGTAAATGCCCAAGTTGTAGAATAAGGGAAGAAGCAATGAAAAAAATTAAAAATCTTTCTCAATAATTCCTTAGTTTTACACCAACTTCAACAAAAACTTTATAATTCTCTATATGTTTTGGTAATAACTGTGGCCAGGTATTTGGAGAGGAAGTAGGACATAAAATAAAACCACCACCAGGTTTTGCTTCTTCTATAATTTTTTCTACTAGTTTTTCCATTTCTTCTGGTTTTAATGTATCAAAAGCCCCATCCTCAACACCTCCTTCAAGGCACATTTTCCCTCTACTTATTTCTTTCATCTCTTTCAATGTAATTTTTGAAACAGGTGGTGGCTCAACTGGATTTAAACAATCTACTCCCATTTCTATAAAACTTTCCAAAACAGGAGCCATATCTCCATGGCAATGAACCCATACAAGTTTATTTTCATTATGGATTAAATCTATTATTTTTTTATCATAATTGAAAACAAATTCTTTAAAATCTCTTAAAGAAGCAAGAGGAGGAATACATAGTTCAGGACCAACATATCCAAAACCATCTCCTATTTTTTTTGAGAGTATATATTTAACATACATTTCTATTTCCTTAAATTTTTTCTCTATCATCTTATGAAGCAATTCTCTTTCATCATATAGAAAAAAACTAAATATTTCAGAACCCATAAATCTATGAATAGAATACATTGCTTCTTCAATTCCTATTAATATTAAACCTCTATCTCCAACTTTTTTCTCAAATTCAAAATAAGAATCAATTTTGGGCAATTGATTTATACTTGGTAATGAAAGAAATTTTTCTGCATCCTTTTTATCTTCAATGAAATGTTTTATAACTCTACCCGGAGAACCATCAAGTTTTTGTCTATAAATTTGGAATAAATTTCCTTTAGGTGTTTCAATAGTCGTAATGATTTCCTTAATCTGTTGGTTTTCATATATTTTTTCTTCATTTTTTATAATATAAGGCAAAGGAGAATATTCTTCTGATTTTGGATTCCAGAATTCAATTGTTTCAAGATCATATTTTTCAACAAGTTTGACAAGTTCTTTATATTTCTCTAAAGGAAAAATAGGACTTACACCCCAAATTCTTATTGGCATCCTATCAACTTCTTTACATTTGAAAACTCTTTTTAATCTTTCTCTATGGGTCATTATATTAAAACTTTGAGGGTTTCAATTCAAATGTTCCATCCGCAAATATTTTTAATCTCTTGCCTCTATATGAATTTTTCAGTTTCTGTATTGCTTTTGCTTCAATCTGTCTTATCCTTTCTCTTGTCAAACCAAATACCTGCCCAACTTCTTCAAGTGTTCTTGGATATCCCTTTTCATCTAATCCAAATCTTAATCTTATTATCATCTCCTCTCTTTCATCAAGTATAGAAAGGGCTTTTTCAATTTCTTCTCTTAAAAGTGATTGTTTTGTATATTTTAAAGGATTAGGATTAAATTTATCCTCTATAAAATCACCTATTGTAGTCCTTTCTTCATCACCAACAGCCATATCAATTGAAATTGGTTCAGGTCTCATAGATTTCTTTATATTTTTTACTTTTTCTATTGGTATATTCATTTCTTTTGCAATTTCTTCTTCTGATAATTCATTCTCTACACCAAGTTGAGAATATTTTGCCTCAATTTTTTTAACCTTGTTTATCTTCTCAATCATATGAACTGGTATTCTTATTGTAGAGGAATGGTCTGCTATTGCTCTTGTTATTGCCTGTCTTATCCACCATGTTGCATAAGTGCTGAACTTAAAACCTGTTTTATATTTAAATTTTTCAACTGCTTTCATCAATCCAATATTTCCTTCCTGAATTAAATCAAGTATTGAAAGTTTTGGATTACTGTATCTTTTAGCAATATTTATAACAAGTCTTAAATTTGAATTTATTAGTTTTTCCCTTAATTTGTTTAACTCATTCTCATACTTTTCTATCTGTTTTTTAGGAGGATTTGGCATTTTTTTCAATTTAGCCAATTTTTCCTTCAATTCCTCCATTCCTTTCGCTATTTCAATTTCTTCTTCATGAGTTAAAAGATTATAACTACCCGCTCCTTTTAAATATGCTTTTAAAGGATTTCTTGCTTCCTCCAAGTCAATCTTCTTCTCTTTCTCATGTGGGAAAAATTCTTCTTCATCTTCATCCATTATATCAATATGATAATATTCAAGTTCATCAAAAAGTTCATTTATTTCTTCCTCATCTGTCATATCCATAGGCAAAATCTCATTTATATCATCCCACGAAAGATATTTTTTCTTTTTACCAAGTTCAACAATTTCATTTATTTTTTCTTCTAACTTTGAATTATAATTTTTCTTTTTTCTCCCCATTTTCACTCCTTTTTAGTTGGTTCAATTGAATATGCAATTTTTGTATTTCTTCAAGTTCAGAATTATAATTTTCACCTTTTTCTATTTTTTCATTCATTCTTTTTTTAAGATTTACTATTTCCTGTAATAATTTCTTTTCTTTTAGTTTTCTTATACAATCATTAAAAATTTTATCTTTTTTACTGTCTGGAATTGTATTATTATCTTTTACCCCTATTGAAGAAATAAAATTAACGATTTCTTCATCATTCAATTCTGTAATTAAAAGATTTGTTGTTATTTCAAACCCTTTTCTTAATAAATTTTCTCCTGTTAAAATCATTTTCTCAATTCTTTCAGTTAATTGCCCTTTATATTCCAAAACTTTTTCCCAATATTTTTTATCATCTATCAATATTTCAATTAATAATCTTTCAGCAGATAACAATTGGTTATTATTGGTATTTTTCTTCAAATTAAATTTATATTCCTCATTTATTTTTTTCTTAAGATATTCCTCAAGAATTTCCAATTTTACATCCATTTTTTCTGACAATTTTTTTAAAAACTCATATTTTTCTATTTCATCTGGAATATTTGAAATCAGTTTAACTATCTCTTTCACAACCATTGACTTTTCTTTCGGATTTTTAATATCATAAATCTGTGAATTAATAGTTATTGCAAAGTCAATAAAGTCATAAGAATTTTCAATAAAATTACGAAGTGAATCAATTCCATATTCATCAATAAATTTATCTGGATCAAAACCAGCAGGAAGCATACATATTTTTATTTCAAATCCACATTTCAATATATTTTCAAGATTTCTCATACATGCTCTTATTCCTGCATCATCACCATCAAAAAGTAATAATATTTTATCTGTTAATTTTTTCAATATATTTAAATGCATATCAGTTACAGCAGTTCCCATAGGAGCAATAGAATTACAAAGACCATTTATATGCATTTTTAAAACATCAAAATATCCTTCAACAAATATTGCAAAACCCCTTGCTTTTATAAATTCTTTAGCCCAGTTTATTCCATAAAGTGAATTGCTTTTATTAAAAAGAAGATTTTCTCTTATATTTAAATATTTTGGGAGTATTCCATCATCAATTGCTCTTGCTCCAAAACCGATTATCTCATTCTTCATATTGTAAATTGGTAGCATTATTCTATTTTTAAATGTATCCTCTTGACAATTTTCATCAATCAATCCAGCAAGAATAAAATCTTCTTTGTTTAATTTTTCCTTTTCAATTTTATTTAAAAGAAAATTACCTCCTGGTGCAAAACCAATCATAAATCTTCTTATATGCTCATCATTTAAATTTCTTTTATATAAATATTCAAGAGCAATTTTTCCTTGTGGAGAAAAAATGAGTTTATTATAAAGATTTGCTGTAAATTCATTTATTTTTAAAATTTTTTTCTTTTCTATATTCTCCTTAATATTTTCTTTTTGTGAAATTTCAACTCCTGCTTTCTTTGCAAGTATTTTTAATGCATCATAAAAAGAGATTTTTTCTATATTCATTAAAAATTTAATTGCATTCCCTCCTACTCCACATCCAAAACAATGAAATATTTGTTTTTCAGGACTTACGAAAAAAGAGGGTGTTTTTTCTGGATGAAAAGGACAAAGTGCTTTGAAGTTTTTTCCCGATTTTTTCAGTTTTATATAATCTGCAACAACATCAACTATATCTACTCTTTCAAGAATTTCCTCTATATTCAAAGAGCCATCATTCATTTATTTTGCTACCTCCTGAAAGTAATAAATTTTAAATAGTTATACCCATTGGACAAGCAAAGTGTCAAGATATATAATTTAAAATATGTTCAGAATAATTAAAAATTTAATATTAATAGGCATTGTCTTCCTTTTGGGTTATATTTTTGGTATTAAACAGGTAAGGTTTTTTAAAATAGTTTCTTCTTCAATGGAACCAACATTAAGTATAGGAGATAGAATAATTTCTGTAAAAGTTGAAAATTTAAAAAGAAAAGATATAGTTGTTCTGTATTCACCAAAAAGAGAAGAAGAGATTCTAACTAAAAGAGTTATTGGGCTTCCAGGAGAAAATTTAAAGATTGAAAACGGATATGTATATATAAATGGAGAAAAAATTGAAGAACCATATATAAAAGAAAAGCCAAATTATGAAATAAAAGAAATAAAGATACAAAATGGAAAATATTTTTTACTTGGAGATAACAGAAATGAAAGCGAAGATAGTAGCATTTGGGGTTCTGTTGAGAAAGAAAAAATAATTGGAAAAGTCATTTGTAGATATTATCCTTTCAAAAAATTTAAAATTTTTTAAAAAATAAAAAAGGCGGACCATTAAAAGGTCCGCCTTTGATAATTCTGTATCACTTGACTGCTTTCTTCAATTCACTTCCTGGCCTAAATACTGGAACTTTCTTCTTTGGTATCTTAATTGCTTCTCCTGTCCTTGGATTTCTTCCTGTCCTTGCTTTCCTTTCCACAACTTTGAATGTTCCAAACCCAACGAGTGTAACTGCTTCTCCTTTTTTAAGAGCACCCTTGATTGCTTCAAGCATCGCATCAACTGCTGCGGCTGCTTCTTTCTTTGTGCAAACCGCCTTTGCCACTGCCTCAATTAAACCCGCTTTATTCATACTTTCTCACCTCCTTTCTTTTTTTATTAGAATTTATAACATATTTTAAAATTTGTCAAGAGGATTTTCCAAAAAACACAATAATCCACAAATTTACAAAATCCAAAATTATTGATATACTTAACCTTCTTCACTTTTAAGCAAAAAAATTATATCAATCAATTTTGTCGCACTTTTTTCCATTTCAATTATAAAATTATTTATACGAGAAACAAAATAATTGTAAGAGAGATATGCTGGTATTGCGACGATCAAACCTCCAACAGTAGTTATAAGGGCTTCCCATATTCCTCTCGCAAGTTCCCCAGGATTAACAAGTCCCTGTCTCATCTCTATTACCATAAATGCCTTTATCATTCCTGTGACAGTACCAAGAAGTCCAAGTAAAGGTGCAATAGTAGCAATAGTTGCAAGAATGCCAAGATATTTTTCAAGTTCAGGAATTTGATGACTTGCAGAATCATCTATTGCTTCTTTAATTTCTTCTCTCGTCCTATCAAGTTTTAAAAGTCCTGACCTAATAATATTTGGAACAGGTTTGGGATTTTTTTCACAAATTTCTATTGCCTCTTTTATTTTTCTTTTTTTGAGAAGGGTTTCTATTTCTTCAATAAATTTCTCACTATCTATTTGAGAATTTTTAAGAAAAAGCAATCTCTCTATTATAATTCCTAATGTCAATACTCCACAAATAAAAATGGGTATCATTATATACCCACCTTTAATTATAAAAGACCATAAACTCATTTTTTTTCCTTTTCGTTATTAGAATAATAATATAAATTAGGAAATATAGCAAAATTTTTTTAAGATGGTAAAATTATAAAAAAGGAGTAAAAATGGACAGAAATTTAACTAAAAAAGATGTAATTAAAATCTGTAAGGAAAATGAAGTTAGGTTTATAAGATTATTTTTTGCAGATATTACAGGTATTATGAAAGGTTTTTCAATCACAATTGAAGAACTTGAAAAAGCACTTGAAGAAGGTATGGGTTTTGATGGTTCCTCAATAAAGGGATTTGCAAGAATAGATGAGTCAGATATGGTTGCACTTCCAGACCCAAAGACTTTTTTAATTCTTCCTTATATTAAAGATAAAAAAGAAGGAGCAATGATATGTGATATTTTAAATCCAGATGGAACTCCATATGAAGGTGATTCAAGATATATATTGAAAAAAAATCTTGAATATGTTAAAGAAAAAGGATTTACATTTTATGTTGGGCCTGAACTTGAATTTTTTATATTCAAAAATGAAAAAGCCACAGATATTCTTGATGAAGGTGGATACTTTGATGTAACAACACTTGATGCTGGAAATGAAGTAAGAAGAGAAATAATTCTAACACTTGAAGAAATGGGAATTAAAGTTGAATATTCTCATCATGAAGTTGCACCAAGTCAACATGAAATTGATTTAAGATATACTGATGCATTAACAATGGCAGATATTGTTATGTTTTATAGAATGATTGCAAAAGAAATCGCTTCAAAACATGACTTATATCTAACATTTATGCCAAAACCAATATATGGAGTAAATGGTAGTGGAATGCATACTCACCAATCATTATTTAGAGGAGAAAAAAACGCATTTTTTGACCCTAACGATAAATTCTATTTAAGTGATATCGCAAAAAAATATATAGCAGGATTATTACATCATTCAAAAGAAATAACACTTGTCTGTAATCAATGGGTAAATTCTTATAAGCGACTTGTTCCTGGATATGAAGCACCTGTATATATATGTTGGGCAAGAAGAAATAGAAGCACATTAATAAGAGTTCCAATGTATAGACCTGGAAGAGAAAAATCAACAAGAATTGAATTTCGCTCACCTGATCCAGCATGTAATCCATATCTTGCTTTTGCTTGTATGGTAAGAGCAGGGTTAGCAGGAATAGAAAATAACTACTCACTCCCTGAACCTCTTGAAATTGATGTTTATCATTTAACAGAAGAGGATAGAAAGAGATTAAATCTTGATGTTTTACCTGGTAGTTTAATTGAAGCAATAGAAATAGCAGAAAAAAGCGAATTATTAAAAGAAATACTTGGAGAACATATATACACAAATTTAATAACTGCCAAAAAAATTGAATGGGATGAGTATAGAAAAAGGGTTCATGAATATGAAATAAAGACATATTTACCAATTTTATAAAAAGGAGGGGGGATGAAAAAAACTTTATTTTTAATTTTGCTTTTGGTCTTTACTTTCTCATGTAATAAAAAGAAAGAAGAATTAACTCCATTAAATGCACCGATGAAATATGGTGAAACAATGGGAAAAGCAATAAAAAAAGCAAAAGCAATGGATGAAATTTTATATTTAAAAAATAAAATAAATACATTTCAGATTCAGGAAGGTAGATATCCAAATTCACTTGAAGAACTTGTTGAAAAAGGTTATATAGAAAAACTACCAGAGCCACCAGAAGGAATGAAATTTTATTACAACCCTAAAACAGGAAATGTTGAAGTAAAATAAAGGAGGGAGATATGGATTTCTATGAAGTAATAAAAACAAGAAGAAGTGTAAGAAGTTATAAAAAAGAACCAGTCCCAGATGATGTATTAGAAAGAGTTTTAAATGCTGCAAGAATTGCTCCAAGCGGAAACAATAGACAACCATGGAAATTTATAATAATTAGGGATGAGGAAAGAAAAAAGAAGATGGTTGATTTATGTGAAGGACAAGAATTTATTGCTGAAGCCCCAATATTAATAGTTGCCTGTGGAAAAGATATACATTATAACAGAGGGAAATGGATGGGGCCTTACAGTATGATAGTTGATGTTGCTATTGCAGTAGACCATTTAACACTTGCTGCAAGAGCAGAAGGACTTGGAACATGTTGGATTGGAGCATTTGATAATGAAGGAATAAAAAAATTTCTTGGTATTCCTAAAGATGTAAATGTTGTTGCACTTACTCCTCTTGGTTATCCAGAAGACCCAAAAGTTTTTAAAGAAACAAATAATAGAAAAAAACTTGAAGAGATAATATGTTATGAAAAATGGCAAGATTAAAGAAGAAATTATGAAGAAAATTGAAAATGAAGTGAAAAATTGTAAAAAATGTGATTTATTTGATAAAAGAAAAAATGTGGTATTTGGATATGGAGATTTAAATTCAAAAGTTATTTTTATAGGAGAAGCACCGGGTAAAAATGAAGATGAAACAGGGATTCCTTTTTGTGGTAAAGCAGGAAAAGTGCTTGATAAGTTATTAAAATCAATATCAATTAAAAGAGAAAATATTTATATAACAAGTGTTTTAAAGTGCAGACCTCCTAAAAATAGAAAACCTAAAAAAGAAGAAATAGAAAGTTGTGGAATTTATTTAAAAAAACAGATTGAAATAATAAATCCAAAAGTAATTTGTTGTCTTGGTGATATTTCTTTAAAATTTATTTTTAAAAATTTCTCAATAAATGAAAAATGCAAAATTAGTAAATTACATGGTAAAGTTATAGAAATTAACAACATTAAAATTTTGCCTACATTTCATCCAGCATATGCAATTTATAATCCTAAAATAATAAGTTTAATGGAAAAAGATTTTAAAAAATTGAAAGGACTAATATGTTAGATATTTATTTTTTAAGCGGAAAAATAAATTCACTTGAAAAAAAATTTATTGATTATGAAAAATGTGAAAAACTTATAGAAAGTAAGACAATTGAAGAATTTGTAAATTTGATTGAAGGAACATTTTTCAAACTTCCATCCCATATTATGAAAGTTGAAGAAATATTTGAATTTTTTGAAAATGAAAGAATTAAATTGCTTGAAGAAATCAAAAAAATATTTGATGGAAAATTTCTTTATTTTTTTCTTTTAAAATATGATTATAACAATCTTGCAAATTTGATTGAAAATAAAAATAATTTTTTTATTTGCGGAATTACAGATTTTTACATATTAAAAGACGCTTACATAAACAACAATTTTTCAAAAATTCCTGAAATTTTTAAAGATATAATTGTAAAAATAAAAAGCCAAAATCAAGTAGAAGAAAAATTATTAACTTTGAAGATTGACTATTACGAAAAAATTTACGAAATTTCTAAAAAAATCTCTGATTTTATAAATGGTTATGTAAAAATTGAAATTGATTTTGCAAATTTAGGCACTTATTTGAACTTGAAATTATTTGAGAAAAAAATTGAAGTTGAGAAATTTATAAAAAGTGGCAAAATTAAAAGAGAAAGTTTTTTAGATGAAGAAAAATTAAAAAAATCATTTTTTTCTGTTTATAAAAATCAATTAATTTTGTCAGAAGAAGAAATTGAAATGGAAAGATATAAAATGGTAATTGATTATTTGAAATATGCAAGGATTAAAGCAGATGGAATTGATAAAATAGTTTCATTCTATTTAGCGAGAGAAATTGAAATTGAAAATTTACAGCGACTAACAATTTCTAAATTTTATAAACAAGATGAAAATTTTTTAAGAAAAATAATGATAAAACCTTATCAATATAAATAAACGGAGGGAAATATGAAACTTGGAATCGTTACATATATGATTGCTGCTGAATGGGATTTAGAAACAATAATAAAAAAGTGTGAAGAACTTGGATATGAAGGAGTTGAATTAAGAACAGGCCATAAACATAAAGTAGAATCAAATTTAACAAAAAAGGAAAGAGATGAAGTAAAAAAGAAGTTTGAAAATACAAAAGTTAAACTTGTTGGGCTTGGAACATGTTTTGAGTTTCATAGTCCTGATAAAGAAGAACTAAGAAGAAATATTGAAGGAGCCAAAGAATATATTATACTTGCAAAAGATGTTGGAGCAGAAGGCATTAAAGTAAGACCAAATGCTTTTCCAGAAAATGTCCCAAAAGAAAAAACGATAGAACAAATTGGAAATTCATTAAGAGAAATAAGTTGTTTTGCCTATGATTATGGAATAAAAGTAAGACTTGAAGTTCATGGAAAAGAAACTTCAAAACCTGTTTATATAAAACAGATGATAGATGTGGCAAATCATCCAAATTTATATGTATGCTGGAATTCAAATATGACAGATATTGACGAAACTGGTTCCATTGAAAATAATTTTAATCTTTTAAAAAATAAAATAGATATTGTCCACATAAATGAATTATGTAATGAATATCCATGGATAACATTATTTAGATTACTTAAGAGTATAAATTTTAAAGGTTTTTGCCTTGCTGAAATATTATCAAATCCAGAGCCTGAAAGATTTTTAAGGTATTATAAAGCACTTTTTGAATCGTATTTGAAACTTGCTTCATTATAATTTTATTTTTAAAAAGTTTTTTAATATTTTCTTGCCCTCTTTTGTTAATATTGATTCCGGATGAAATTGAACTCCAAAAATTTTAAATTCTTTATGTTTTATTCCCATTATTTCATCATCGTCAGTCCATGCTGTTATTTCAAGACACAAAGGAAGTGTCTTTCTATCAACAACAAGGGAATGATATCTTGTTGCAATAAATGGATTTTTAACATTCTCAAATATATCCTTCCCATTATGATAAATTAAAGATGTCTTTCCATGCATAAGTTTTTTTGCATATGTAATTTTACCTCCAAATACATAACCAATACATTGATGTCCAAGACAAACACCAAGTATTGGAAATTTATCCTTAAATTTTTCAATTATCTCACATGAAATACCTGCATCTTCAGGTCTTTTGGGTCCAGGAGAAATAACAATTCTATCAAATTTTAATTTCTCAATCTTTTTTATTGTAATCTTATCATTTCTAAAAACAATAACTTCTTCTCCAAGTTCTCCAAAATATTGAACAAGATTATATACAAAAGAATCATAATTATCTATCATTAGTATCATTTTTAAATCCTTTTTGAAAATTTATATGCTTCAATTAAACCTTTAACTTTATTTTTTGTCTCCTCATACTCATTTTCAGGGATAGAATCCGCAACAATTCCTGCACCTGCCTGAACATATAATTTTTTATCTTTTATAATAAACGTTCTTATAGTTATACAAAAATCAATACTTTTCTGTAAACTAAAATAACCAACTGCACCTGCATATGGACCCCTTCTTTCTTTTTCTATTTCTTCAATTATCTCCATCGCTCTTATTTTTGGTGCTCCTGTGACTGTTCCTGCAGGAAAAGTAGCGTGTAATAAATCAACTGGGCTCTTTGTTTTAATTAATTTTCCTATAACATTTGAAACTATATGCATTACATGTGAATATTTCTCTATTCTCATAAGTTCTGTAACTTTAACGCTCCCTGGATAGCAAACTCTTCCAAGGTCATTTCTTCCAAGGTCAACAAGCATAATATGTTCTGCTTTCTCTTTTTCATCATTCAATAGTTCATTTTCAAGTCTTTTTTCTTCAATTTCATTTTTTCCTCTTGGTCTTGTTCCTGCTATTGGTCTTACACATGCAATACCATTTTCAAGTTTAACAAGTATTTCTGGAGAAGAACCAATCAATTTTAAATCCCCTATTTCAAGAAAAAACATATAAGGTGATGGATTTAAACTCCTCAATGCTCTGTAAATTTTAAATGGTTCAATATCAATTTCTTTTTCCCATCTTTGAGAAATAACTGCTTGAATTATATCTCCTTCAAAAATATATTTTTTAACTTTCTTCACACTTTCAATAAATTCCTCTTTTTCAAAATTACTTTTAAATTCTTCCTTTTTATTCTCATTTTTTCCCTCAATCAAATTTAAAGGTTTTTGAAATTCATTTATAAAATTTAAAAGGAATTCCAAACCATTTTCATAATTTTCTTTTATTGATTTATTCATGTTAATAAAAACATTTACAATCAGAAAAACTCTTCTTTTAAAATGGTCAAAAATTATAAATTTTTTGGGAAAGAAAAATATAAAGTCAGGAAATAAAAGTTTATCTTCTGTAAAATCTGGTATTTTTTCTATTTGCCTTACATAATCGTAAGAAATAAAACCAACAAAACCACCTGTAAATGAAGGTAAATTTTTTATTTTGAATGTATTATAATTTTTTATAATTTCTTCTATCACTTTTAATGCAGGCATTTTCTTTATTTCTTTCTTTTCTCCTTTATTATAATCTATAATTTCAACTCTTTCATTTTTTGCTTTTATTATTATCTCAGGATATGTTCCTATAAATGAATACCTTCCTACTTTTTCTTCCTGTTCAGCACTTTCAAAAAGAAAATTATAACTTCCCTTTGCAATTTTCAGAAAAGAGGAGACAGGAGTGTCAAAATCGGAGAGAAAAGATGTATACAATGGAATAACATTTACTTTTTCACTTATTTCTTTAAATTCTTTAAATTCAGGATATATTTCAAATTTCATAATGTTTTTTCACAAATTATTTTCCAGTTTCCATTTCTTTTCACAAGATATAAAATTTTCCTTGTTTTTGAAGAAAAGTTATCAGATTTATAATTTTGCTTAAAGAAGGCAACAGTCATATATCCAAATTTTGTTTCTTTATAAGGCAAAATCTGTAAATCTGAAATATCAACCTTTATATATTTTTTCTTTTTATTTATTTTTTCCT
>CAZCUO010000025.1:0-13365 GCA_964502135.1 uncultured bacterium | reverse complement strand
TTTTTCAATCTTTCTGTCAAGTTTCTTAAAAGTACTTTTAAATCCCTTGCCTATCAATCATTTCCAAAGGACACCTTAGAGGTGGGATAAGGGTCAGGATCTCCAAGATATATTTCATTAATTTTGAAAGGACCTATTTTATTTTTCATTTTATTCACCAATTATTTTTATTAAAACTCTTTTTTTTCTTCTGCCATCAAATTCCCCATAAAATATTTGCTCCCAAGGTCCTAAATCAAGTTTTCCATTTGTTATTGCTACAACCACTTCCCTTCCCATTATTGTTCTTTTTATATGACTATCTGCATTATCCTCACCAGTTAAATTATGTTTGTATTTTGAAGGAGTGTAAGGAGCAAGTTTTTCAAGGAACTCAATAAAGTCAGAGTGAAGTCCTTTTTCATCATCATTTATAAATACGCTTGCTGTAATATGCATTGCATTTATAAGACAAATCCCTTCTTTAACACCACTTTTTCTGACTGCTTCTTCTACCTTTTTAGTAATATTTATAAACTCAATCCTTTTTTCAGTACAAAACCACAAATACTCTGTATATGACTTCATTTTAATCCTGAACAAGAAACTGGCTTAAATATTTATAGGCAATAATCAATCCCTCATCTTCTTTTCCTTTCTCAACTCTATCATTATAAACAGCATCATGCCATCCTTCAATATTTAAATCATTTTTATATCCAACTCTATATAATTCTTTGATACATAATCCCCAGTCAGTATCACCCAGTCCAGGAAAACAATGTTCAATTGCTCCTTGATACCAGAAACCATATTTTTTAACTATATCCCAATTTACATGTGCATCTTTTGCATGTATATGATAAATTCTTTTACCAAATTCTCTAATTGTTATTATAGGGTCTATAAACATACATATTAAATGGCTTGGGTCCCATTCAAGTCCAATGGCTTCTGATTTTACTTCTGAAAAAGCAATTTCCCACATTTTTGGTGTACACATAAAGTTTATTCCATTACTTGGCGTGTGAAAATGACCCATTGGACAATTCTCAAAAGCAATTTTTACTCCATGGTCTTCTGCAAATTTAGCATGTTCACTCCATATTTCTTTAAACTTTTCAATACTTTCTTCAAGTGGCTTCCCTACAATTCTTCCTGCAAAACCAGCCACCACACCTACTCTCATTTTTTCAGCAAGAATTATTACATTTCTCACCAATTTTTTGTACTCTTCTTCCTTTTCCGGATCCATATGATTAACATAAAATCCAGCAAGACATGAAATTCTTATATTATTTGTCTTATAGTAATCTGCTACTTCTTTTGCTTTTGTTTCCCATCCATCTTTACCCGGGAAAAAATCACAATCAGGACTTACTAGTAATTCACAACTACCAAATCCAACTTTTTTTGCAAATTCAATCCTTTCCTTATCAAATCTCATCATAAATCCTATTCTCATATTACCCTCCTTTTAATTTTTAGAATTTTATGGTATTATAAATCATAAAAAAAAATAGTTCAACAAAAATGGACTGGAAAGAATATAAAAAAGAAAATGGTGTAAAACTCATATATAAAAAATTTCCTGAATTTCATTCTGTTGCTGTTGGTGTATTTGTAAAAATTGGAAGTAGATATGAGGATAAAACAATTTCGGGTATTTCCCATTTTATTGAACATCTCTTATTTAAA
Source organism: uncultured bacterium (assembly GCA_964502135.1). Lineage (GTDB taxonomy): Bacteria > Ratteibacteria > UBA8468 > B48-G9 > JAFGKM01 > JAMWDI01. The sequence goes on along the minus strand of CAZCUO010000025.1, from coordinate 11,688 downwards.
GGCACAAAAAATAGAAGTTGTAACGAGATAAAAGAAGCAATTGAAGGAGTTGGTGGCTCTTTCAATGGATTTACATCAACAGAAGCAACATGTTACTGGATTAAAATTCTTGATAAATACATAGATTTAAGTTTTGATGTCCTTTCTGATATGATAAAAAATCCACTTTTAAAACAGGAAGATATTGATAAAGAGAGAAATGTTATAATAGAAGAAATTAATATGTATAGGGATATTCCTGCAAGATATGTCCATGAATTATTTGATAATTTAATTTTTGAAAATCATCCACTTGGTATGCCAATATCGGGAACTCCAGAAACACTTACAAAAATAAAAAGAGAAGATATGATAAATTATATAAATGAGAAATACTCAGGAGAAAATATTGTTGTAAGTGTTTGTGGAAATTTTGATGAGAGAAATCTTAAAAGAATTTTTGATAAATACTTTGATGGCATAGAGAAAAAAAGAGAGAATAAATTTGAAAAATGGATAAATAAAAAGGATGGTCCAAAAGTAAGACTTCTTATAAAAGATACAGAACAAACTCACATTTCTTTTGGTGGATTTACTTACTCTTTTGAAGATGAGAGAAAATATCCTTTATCTATCCTAAATGTAATTGTTGGTGGTAATATGAGTAGTAGATTATTCAATAGAATAAGAGAAGAACTTGGCCTCGCATATGAAATAAGAAGTTTTATAAGACAGTATAAAGATACAGGAATTTATAATATTTCTGCAGGAATAGCACCTACAAAGTTTGAAAAAGCATTGATAGAAATAATAAAAGAATTGAGAAATATTAAAGAAAATGGGTTAAAAGAAGATGAAATTGAAAGAGCAAAAAAATTTATTATTTCTCAATTTTTAATGGGACTTGAAGATAATCTTGAATATATGCTATGGATAGGAGAGCAAAAATTATTAAAGAAAAGGATGGAAAAGGTGAAAGAAATTGTTAAAAAAGTGGAAAAAGTTAAAAAGAAAGAAGTTGAAGAAGTAGCAAGAGAAATATTTAGAAAAGAAAATTCATATATTGCGGTGATAAGTTCAAAAGGCGAAGAAAAAAAGATAAAGGAAATTATAGGAGAAATATAAAATGGAAAATATTAAAAAATTATGGTTCAATCTCTGGAGTAGATATTTTGAAACTTATCAATTGATGGGAATAGTTGAAAAAATTTTACTTTCAATAATATTTTCAATTTTAACAGGTTTATCGGCTCAGATTTATATAAAGTTACCTTTTACACCTGTTCCAATAACAGGACAGACATTTATAGTTCTTTTATCTGGAATTTTACTTGGCAAAACCTTTGGTTGTTTATCACAAATATTTTATTTTATGGGTGGTATTATAGGAATTCCATGGTTTTATGGAGTTTCTTCTGGCATTTTAAGACCTACAACTGGGTATATAATTGGGTTTATTTTTGCCTCTTATATTGCTGGATATTACTCTGAAAAGAAAAATAAAGTTTTTGGAATGATTGTTGCCACAATTGTAATTTATATTTGCGGTATCCTATTTCTTTCAATTTTTATTCATAAAAGTATTAAAGATTTGTTCTTAATTGGGATATTACCATTTATTCCAGTAGATATAGTTAAAGCAATAGTTGCAGGATATTTAGCAAAAAGTATAAAAAGAACTTAACCATTTGAGCAATTGGTAAAATAGAAAATTTAGAAGTTATTTAAAAAGGAGTTGCAATGAAAAAATATAATGTTTGTGTTGTTGGTGCTGGAATGGTTGGAAAGAAAATGGTTGAGATATTATTAGAAAGAAATTTTCCAATAAATTATTTAAAAGTTTGTGCAACAAGAGAAAGAGAAGAGGAAATAGCGGGTAGGTATTTTAAAATTGAAGAAACAAAAATTGAATCATTTAAAGATATAGATATTGCTTTTTTTGCAGGAACTGAAGGAGAAAAAGGAGCAAGTAAATTATTTGGATGGGAAGCAGTTAAAATGGGCTGTATTGTAATTGATAATGGTGCAGATTTCAGAATGGATGAGAGGGTGCCACTTGTTGTTCCTGAAGTCAATCCACATCACTTAAAAAATCACAAAGGTTTTATAGCAAATCCCAATTGTTCAACTATACAAATGGTTGTTGTTCTACATCCATTACATCTTGAATTTGGATTAAAAAGAGTAATTGCTTCAACATATCAAGCAGTTTCAGGGACAGGTAAAAAAGCGGTTGAAGAACTTGAAAAACAAGTTAATAGTTATGTAAAAGGTGAAAAAATTGTAAATGAAGTATATCCATATCAAATTTTTGGAAATGTTATTCCTGAAATTGGTTCATTAAGTGATGAGTTTGAAGGATATTATACAGAAGAAGTCAAAATGATTAAAGAAACAAGAAAAATTATGGATTTACCCGATTTAAAAGTTTCAGCAACATGTGTAAGAGTCCCTGTTTTTAATGGTCATTCAGAAAGTTTGACAATTCAATTTGAGAAAGAAGTTGATATAAAAAAAGTTAGAGAAATACTTGAAAAAACTCCTGGAGTTAAAGTTATTGATCAACCGGAAAAAAGTTTATATCCTGTTCCAATTTTGGTTTCTGGTAAAGATGAAGTATTTGTTGGAAGAATAAGAAAAAATACATGCATTGAAAATGCAATTGATATTTGGGTTGTTGCTGATAATATTAGAAAAGGGGCTGCTTTAAATGCTATACAAATTGCAGAAAAAATGATTGAAATGAAACTTATTTAATCCTTCCTTGCCCACCTCAGAGGTGGGCGAGGGGAATTGTTGAAAAATAAGGGTTTGAAAAGGGGGAAAATATGGTAAGAAAAAAGAATGAAATGGAGATTGAAGAAAGAGAGAAAATGAGAGGTGGAGAAGGTGTGATTAAAATTTTGCATTTTTTTAAAAAAGATGAATTTAAAGCCAATGTTAGATTATGTGCAAAATTAATTATAGAGCCAAATTGTTCAATCGGATTACACCAGCATATAGATGAAGATGAGGTTTTTATAATTTTAAAAGGGGAAGGAATTTTGTTTGACGGTAAAAAAGAAACGATCGTAGAAGAAGGAGATGCTATTTTGACTGGTAATGGAGAAAGTCATTCAATAAAAAATATAGGGGATAAAAACCTTGAAATAATTGCTTTTATCTCAAAATATTGATTCTTTACATATCCTCTCTAAATAAAGGTATAATAAAAAAAATATTAAATAGGAGGGAAAAATGGGAAATAGAATTAAAACATATTTTTTACTTGGAACTTTGACAGTTATACTTATCTGGATAGGTGGTTTTTTTGGGAAAGAGGGACTAATAACTGCATTAATTTTCGCTTTTATTCTAAACTTTATTTCTTATTTTTTTAGTGATAAGATTGTTCTTGCAATGTATAGAGCAAGAGAGTTGAAAGAAGAGGAAAGTCCTTATTTACATTCAATTGTATCACAACTTTCACAAATAGCACAAATTCCAAAACCCAAAATTTATATTATTAATTCAAACACTCCAAATGCCTTTGCAACAGGAAGAGGACCAAATAATGCTGTAATTGCTTTAACAACTGGAATAATTGAATTACTTGATGAGAAAGAACTTAAGGGAGTAATTGGTCATGAATTAACACATATAAAAAATAGAGATATACTTATTGCAACAATAGCAGCAATAATTGCAGGAGCGATAACTTTTCTTGCAAGAATGCTTCAATATTTTGCTTTCTTCGGTTCAATAGATAGAGATAATAGAAAAGGAGGTAATATCTTTGAATTGGCAGCAATTTTGCTTTTTGCAATTCTTGCACCTATTGCTGCTTTAATAATTCAACTTGCTATTTCTCGTTCAAGAGAATATCTTGCAGATGAAGGAGGAGCAAAAATTTCAGGTAATCCCCTTTTTCTTGCAAATGCTCTTAAAAAACTTGCTTATGGAGTAAAAAGATATCCTATGGTTAATGCTAATCCTTCAACTTCTTCACTATTTATTGTTAATCCTTTCTCAGGGAAAACAATATTGACATTATTTTCAACGCATCCACCTATTGAAGATAGAATAAAGCGACTTGAGGAAATGGTGTTATAAAGAAAAAGGTAAGTATGAAGAATTACAAACTAACCTTATTTTATATATCTTTCTTCTTAAATAAATAATAAGTCGTTATTTCACCCCTTGTCTTTTCTATAATTGTTCTTACATAATCAACTTGTCTTCTTAAAGACCTTGTTATTGCATCATTATAAGGAAAATTTAAAAGAAAATAGTATATTTCATCCATAATTTTTAAATAATTTTCAAAATCACATTTTTTACCTTCTCTCATTTTATCAAGTAAATGTCTCCTTACTTCTCCTACTGATTCAGAAATTCCATGCAAATAACTAATTGGGTCAAAACTATCAATTTCGGGTATATCTTGCTCTTTAATAATTTTTAGTGTAGTTAGTGCCTCAATTACTTCTTTTTCTGTTTGATGTAGAAATCCCTGATAATAAATTTCTGGATATTTTTTAAGTTGTTTTTTTATTTTTTCAAGTTTTTTTATACAGTTATTTATAATATCTTCGGCTTTATTAAAATCTTTCTTATGTATCAATTTTATTGAAAGTGATGAATCCACCAAAATTTCTCTTAAATCTTTTAATGCTTTTTCCCTTATTTCATCTTCTTCTTCTAATATTTTTTTCACTTTTCTCTCTATATTTTTCAATTTTTTCTCCATAAAATTTCTCCAGTTCCTTTTCAATTTTCAGTTTAATTTTATAGTCAATATCTTTATTATCCTTTTTAACTCCTATTTTTTTATCAATTGGATAAACAATATTAAGAAATTCATTAACTCCAAGAGAAACTCCGCCGAATATCTTTGTAAATTGTTGAACTTCTTTATCATCTGAAACAACAAAAATATCTTTTCTATTTTTTTTATTTTCAAGTATTTTTCTTATTTTTTCATCCGCACTTATCTCATTTGAAAAAACTATTCTCAATTTACTGGAATAAAGGTTGAAATTCTGACAATACCCATCAAAAACAATCGTAAATTCAATATAAGGATGTTTCCTTTTATATCTTTCAAGAATATAAATTAAAAATTCTCTACCTTTTTCAAATGAAATAAGTTCATATTTTCTTATAAAACTTGTTTTTATAACATTTAGCCCATCTATAATATACTCCATTATTTTAAAAAGTCCTCCTTAATAACATTTATACATTTTTCACATAAATCTGGAAATTCACTATTTTTACCTACTTCAGGAAAATATACCCAACACCTTTCACATTTTTTATTTTTTGTCTTTTCAACAATAACTTCAAAATTTTCTCCAAGTAAAAGTTCAACCTCAGAAACTATAAATAAAGTGTTAAGTTTGTAGTAAGAGTTTAAAAATTCATATGTATCTTTATCACATTTTATAATTACTTTTGCTTGAAGAGAACTACCTATAATCTTTCCTTCCCTTTTTTCTTCTATTTTTTTTAAAACAACTTTTCTAATCTCAAAAAACTTATTCCATCTTTCAATTAAACTTTCATTAATATATTCAATTTCTGGAAAATCCTCAAGAAAAACGCTTTCTTTTTTTCCATAAGGGATAAATTGGTATGCTTCTTCTGCTGTAAATGAGAGAATTGGTGCAATCATTATTAAAAGTTCTTTTAAAATTTTATTTAAAGTAAATTGTGCTGCTTTTCTTTCAATAGAATTTTTTGAATAGGTATATAGCCGGTCTTTAAGATAATCAAGATAAAAAGATGAAAGGAAAATATTACAAAAATTATATATTTCTTCAAAAACTTTATTAAATTCAAAATTATCATAATATTCTTTCACTTTCTTTTTAAGCAACTTTAATCTTTCAATAGCATATTTATCTACTTCAAACAAATCGTCATAACTAATTCCATCTTGGTTTTTAAAATCATAAATATTGCCCAGTAAAAACCTTATTGTATTTCTTATTACCCTGTATCCACTTACTACATTTTTTATTATTTCATCTGAAATTCTTATATCTTCTTGATAATTTTCAAAAATACTCCATAATCTTAAAATTTCGGCTCCATAATTTTTTATAATTTCATCAGGAGTTATCACATTTCCAAGAGATTTTGACATTTTCCTACCATATCCATCAACAACAAATCCATGAGTTAAAACTTCTTTATATGGTGCAGAACCAAAAATTCCGCATGAAATTATTAATGAGGTCTGAAACCAACCTCTATGTTGGTCACTTCCTTCAAGATATAAATCACTTGGCCATCTTAAATTATTTTCCTCTTTTAAAACTGCCATATGACTTACTCCTGAATCAAACCATACATCAAGTATATCCTTTTCCTTTTTAAAACTCTCTCCATTACAATAAGGGCATTTAAAATTATCTGGAAGCAACTCTTTTTCACTTTTTTCAATCCATACATCAGAACCATTTTCTTTCACAAGTTCAATTAGTTTTTCTAATATTTCCTCTGTTAAGATAGGTTTTTTACAATCATTGCAATAAAAAATAGGAATAAATACTCCCCATAATCTCTGCCTTGATAAACACCAGTCGGGCCTTAAAGAAATCATTGAAGTAATTCTATTTTCTCCTTCTTTTGGATACCATTTTACCTTTTTTATTTCCTCAATCATATTATTTCTTAAATTTTTATGATCAATCTTTAAAAACCACTGTGTTGTGCTCCTATAAATAACTGGCTTTTTACATCTCCAGCAATGAGGATATGAGTGAATTATTTCTCCTGAAAAAAATAAAGCATCTTTATTTTTCAAATTTTCTATTATAATCTTATCTGCCTTAAATACATTTATACCTTTAAATTCACCTGCCTCATCTGTAAACTCTCCTTTTTCATTAACAGGGGATATAATTTCAAGTCCATATTTTAATCCAGCATAATAATCCTCTTCTCCATGACCTGGTGCGATATGAACACATCCAGTTCCTTCATCCCCTGAAACAAATTCAGCCAATATAACTTTTGATTCTCTATCAATGATTGGATTTTTACATATTATTCCAAAAAGTTGGCTTGCTTCAAATTCTCTTACAACCTTTATCTCTTTACCAATAATTTTAGAAATCTCTTCTTTTCTATTTTCTGCTATTATAATTTTCTCATTTTCATTTTCAAAAAGTATATATTTAAATGTTGGATTTAATGCTATTCCTGTATTTCCTGGAAGTGTCCAAGGAGTTGTTGTCCATATCAAAAAATATGAATTTTCACCTAAATTTAAACCTTTATCATCTATAATTTTAAATTTTACATAAATTGATGGCGATTTTTTCTCATAATATTCTATTTCTGCTTCTGCAAGTGCTGTCTCGCATGTTAAACACCAAAAAATTGGTTTATATGTTTGATAGATATAGTTAGAAAGATAAAGTTTGCCAAATGCCTTAATAATTTCTGCTTCATAGTTAGGTTCAAGAGTTAAATAAGGGTTTTCCCAATCAGCAAACACACCAAGCCGTTTAAATTCTTCTTTTTGTATATTTACATATTTTTTAGCATAATCACTTGCCTTTTTTCTTAATTCTTTTATATCAACTTCGTTTTTCTTTTTCCCTATTTCTTTAAATACTTGATGTTCAATAGGCATGCCATGACAATCCCATCCAACTATAAAAGGAGTGTAAAAACCACTTAATGCCTTATATTTAATGACCACATCTTTTAAAATTTTATTTAATGCTGTTCCAAGATGTATATGACCATTTGCGTAAGGTGGTCCATCATGTAATATGTATGTTTTTTTACCTTTATTTTTTTCAAGAATTTTATTATAAATATCTATTTTTTCCCAAAATTTCAATATTTCTGGCTCTCTTTGACTTAAATTTGCTTTCATAGGAAAATCTGTTTTTGGTAAATAAACTGTCTTTGAGTAATCCATCTTTATTCTCCTTTAATAAGTTTTGCAAGTCTTGTAACTCTTTTACCAAGTTCTTTACAATCTTTTTTAACTTCTTCATCAGGTCTTCCAACACTTACAGGTCCATAATGGTCTGATTTTGTTGTTCCTTGAACAATCATCCCGTGAATTAACATCATTTGAATAATAGACATAATTGTTGTTTCATTACCTCCACCAACATGAGCAGAAGAACTAAATGCACCACCAACTTTACCTTCAAGTTTTCCATAATATTTAACTGAATCATCAAAAAGTTTCTTTATCTCAGCACAAGGAAGTCCAAAATAGGTAGGAGAACCAACAATAATTCCATCTGCCTCAAGTAAATCCTCTAATTTTGTATCCTCAACTTTCTTTAATATTACTTCACCACCTTCTTCTTTTACTCCTTCTGCTACACTTTTTGCCATAATTTCTGTATTTCCAGTCCTTGAATAATAAATAATTAAAACCTTAACCATAGATACCTCCTTTGAATTTTATTATTTTATCATAACTTTTGAAAATATAAAAATGTGAAATAATGGCTTTCCAATTCTTTATGGTTCAACAATCTTCCCAGCCCACCTCTGAGGTGGGAGAAAGGGAATTAAAATTCAAGAAAAACATCTATTGCAATCTATTCAAGGTCATTATCTCCATCAAGATAAATCATTATTGTCCAGTTTGCAGAAAAAAGATTAAATAAAAAAAGAAGAAAAAATTTTTCATTAAACTTTTTCTAAGGTTTCAACCCGATAAAATTATTCTTTCTATTAGTTTTCAATTTTTATTCTAAATTTTTTAATTTTCTTTTTATCTGGTTATGTAGTTGAATTAAATACAATTTAATGGATTTTAATTAATAAACATCTTCATCATATAATATCAGCTTTTTCCTTCAATCTTATTTTACTCAATTTATAATTGTAATTTAATTCCAGTAAATATTCTATAATTTGGAGTTCCGTATCCTTTTGTTATGCCCTTGCCTACTCCAATAACAAAATCAAAATTTTTAAAATGATGTGCATATAATAAACTTACTTCTATTGGATATTCTTCTTCTTTATCAAAAATCCCATCATCACTTCTACCATAAATCTCTGTTGTTAAATAATTATTCCCAAATATATATGTTAATGAGGTGCCAAATAAAAATGTATCATCTATTCCTACCTGACTAATTTTAACTTCTTTTTGATGTGAATATCCAAGATTTATTGAAAAAAGTATATTTTCTCTTAACCATTTATCAACTGCAAACTTTATTCCATATACAAATTCATCCGCTCCTATACCTGCTTCATTCTTTCCATTACCTAAACCTATAAAAGGAATTATCAAAACTCCATATCCATTTTCTCCATCCTCATATAACTTAAATTTACTTGATAAATAAATATCTCCAAACCCAGAATCTTCTGTAATTAACCTCTGTGTCCTTAAAACATCCTGATCTATTATATATGGTATTACAACAGAAATATTTGCTTTCTCATTTAATCCATATGTTAGACCTATCTGAACTAAATTCTGCTTATCTACTATAACTTTTTTGCTTCCTCCAACAACTCCTTCTAATAAATCATCTGAAAATGAATAAATAAAATCAATCTGAAATTTGCCTTTCTCAACTATATTTCTTGTTGGTGATGTAATCGTATATTTTTCTCCTGATGCAATTTTAAATATATTTATGTCCTGTGCAAATGAATTTTTACTTAAAATAAGTATAAGAAGAATTAGAAGTTTTGAAATGTATTTTTTTCTCAAAATAAACAAAGAAGATATAAGCAAGATAAATGGTAAAAGTCCTTTAACAATCAAGTAAGCAAAAAGAACAACAGGAATTAACATAATCTGTGTAGCAAATTTCAAAATCAAATTCCTCCTTATAATTTCTGCATATTTTGGACTATGTCTGTAATACCACTTAACAAAATTTCTACCAATTGAATTTTTAAGTAAAATTCTATCCCTAAATTCTCTTAAAATTTTTACAAATGGATGATTATGATTTCCAAAGCATGCAGTCGCAATAAAACATCCCCCTCCACCTGATACTTGAATCGGAACTTCAGATAATCCAAAAATTGATGGGTCAACTATAACTCCATTTACTTCTCCATCATAATCATCTGGTTCTCTTCCATCTTTTAAAATAATTGTAATTAAAGTTGAATTAGGTGTTGAACCCGGAGAAAATTGAACCCTTCTTGGATATGTCTCACTTAATGGTGTTATCTCATTTGTTTTTGGATTATATTTCCATATTTCATTTATTTTTTCAAGAACTTCAAACTTAATTTCTATTTCTTCACCAGGTTGTAATCCTTCTACTCTAATATCATATGCTCTTTTCCCTTCACCAGTTCCTAAAATTAATCCACTTGCTATTTTACTTATATCTATGGGTCTAACATAAATCTTTACCCCAGAACCAGGTGGTATTTCAGATGAAACAACTGTTGTTTCTCTAATTGTTTCTCCATCTACCTCTCTTTCAAATATAGGTGTCTCGGTATTTACTTCATCGGAAAGGTGTGCTTCTGGAGTTCCAGAAGGTCGTTCAACACTAAATTGGATAGAAGCATAATCTGAAAATTCTTCATTCTCATCTTTACATCTAATCTTCCATTCATAAATTTTATTTTTCTCAAACAATGCATAAGGTAGATTAACATTCATTTTTGTAATTCCATTTAAATTTTCATAATTTCCTGTGTCAATCTTTGTTGAATCAGTAAGCAATTTCCATTCATAATAAACAATCTTATCGTTATCATTATCTTCAAATTCAGAATATAAAGTAATAAATGTCTCTGGTTTTACAATATCATTCAAATCTTTCGGTGGAAATATCTCAATTTTTGTAACTTCTGGTTGTGTATTTATTCTTACATTTACTTCTATATCTGGCTGTGTTGAACCTTCTGTTTTATTTTTAAATTTAATAAATCCACTATCTCCTGGAACTCCACCAGTTCTTGTTAAAGTTATTGTTTGTTCTCCATTTGCGTTCATTGGTCCACCAGAAGTAGGAGAAACATTAAGCCATGTTATATCTTCAATAATTAATTCCCATAAAAGTCCATCTCTACCAACATTTTTTACAGTAATTTCTTTTTCAGTTTCACTTGTTTTAAATACTATAGATAATGGTTCTACACTTAAAGTTGGAACTTCATTGTCTTCTTCTATTGCTTCTAATGTCTTTGAAGTTAAACCAGTGGCACTTATTGTTATTGTCGCACTTCCATTTGTTGTATCATCATCTTCTTTTGCACTTACTGTTATTGTTTGATATGTGTTCCAGTTTTGTGGTGTAAATGTTATTGATGTTGGAGAAACACTTATATCTGTATCTCCTGAAACTGATATATTTACAACTACATTTCCACTTGGTTGATTTGATAATTTAATTCTAAATGTGTTGCTTTCCCCTTCTGGAACTTCTATACTTGTTATATTATTTTCTATTACAAAACTCAATGTATCATTATCTACTTCTGTTGCTGTTATTGTTTTTGATTGTATCCCAGTTGCACTTATTGTTATTGTCGCACTCCCATTTGCTACATCTACATCCTCTGCTGCGCTTATTGTTATTGTCTGATATATATTCCAGTTTGTTGGCGTAAATGTTATTGAACTGGGAGAAACACTTATATCTGTATCTCCTGAAACTGTGATACTTACATTTATATCGTTACTCGGTTGATTTGATAGTTTAATTCCAAATGTATTGTTCCCTCCTTCTGGAACATTTATACTTGTTATATTAT
>CAZCUO010000024.1:0-33012 GCA_964502135.1 uncultured bacterium | reverse complement strand
TTTTAAAAAATTTAAAGATTGAAAAATTTATACCCCTAAAAACAAAAAAATTAAAAATTGAAAGGTCTTCATGGATATGTAATGGAACATATCTGAATGAAATTGAATTGAAAAATGATTTAATATTTTATTCAGTTGAGATAGATGAAAAGATTTGGAAACCGTTTATATATTCTGAAAATAATGAAATATGTGGTATTTATGGTAGATTTGGTAAAGGTAAAATTGTTATATTTCTTACCTCTGCTTCTTTATGGCAGGATGAAATTTTAGGTCATACAGAAGGACTTGATGATATTTTTTTTAGAAGTTTAATTTGGGCAAGCAAAAAACCAGTTATAACAAAAACAATGCCTCCATTTATTACTGCAAGAATTGATGATGTTTCAGGTTCTGGAAGTGAAGTTGCAAAATATAAAGGAACGGTTGAGGAATTAAGATATGTTGATATTTTAAATAAATACAATTTTATTCCAAATTTAGGACTTTTTATAGATGATATAAAAGAAAAAGATATACTTAAAATAAGGGAAAAGTATTATGAAAGACAAGCAGATTTTTCTCCTCATGCCTTTTCTGATCCCAAAAATATAAATGAGTTTCCAATATATATGAAACATAATGGAGAAGAATTTCCAGATAACATATTAAGTGAAAATTTCAAAAGAGTTGATGAGAAATTTGAATTTTTTGGAATAAAACCATCAAGAACTGTAAATGTCCATTTTGGTGAACTTGGACTTAAAGCGCTTCCATATCTAAAAGAAAGGTATCAGACATTTTTAATGAATATAATAAGACCTGGGAAACCATTTTCTGACCCAAAAGCACATATATGGGATTTAAAGCCATATGGTAAGATAAACTTTTCTTTAAGTGAAATTCCAGAAGATAAAGATTTTTTTAATATATTGTCTTTGCCATATAATATTGAAGAAAAAATCTCTGATGAAAAAAATCCTGATTTTGATTTTCTATATAAATGCACAAATTTCTGGAATGAAAATGAAAAAACAGATACAAAAAGAGCGATTAAAAGAGGAATATTTCAAATTCAAAGAGGACTTGAAAACAAATTTTTTGGTTGTTTGATGGCACATGAACAAAGAATTTCTTTTTTAAAAATTGAAGAATTTGAGGAAATAATAAAAGGTATAATAAATGGAATTGGGATAAAAGATAAAATTTTTAAAAGTTATGATTATATAAGTTTGTATTCAAAAAATTTAAAATCAATATCCATTGAGAAAATTGAATTTGATAAAAATTTAAGAATAACACTGAGAGGGAAAACAGAAATTCCTTTATTTCTTTATATTTTTTTTGATAAAGGAGATGAGGTAACATATAGTTTTCTTGAAGTCCCTGCATTTGAAAATTTAAATATTTTGAGTTTTAAAATTTGAAAAGGAAAAAATGGAATTTAAAAATCCTTTTTTAGAAGAAGGTAATTGGTTTAAAGGTAATATTCATATACATACAAAAAATTCCGATGGCAGTTTATCACCTTTTTCAGATTTTTTAGTTATTAAAGGAATTGAATTTAACAAAAATGGTTTTCATATACTTGGTCTTAATTTAAATGAAATTTTTGATACAGAAAATTTATCTGCGCAGGAAATAATAAACAAAATAAATAAATTTGGTGGTTTTGCAGTTATATGTCATCCTTATATGTCTGCTTTAAAAAGTCAACAGATTGTTTCCCTTTCTGGTTTTATAGGAATTGAAATATATAATAATACATGTGAAAAATCAAAAGGAAAAGGTTATTCAAATGTCCATTATGATGAAATTCTTGGAGATGGATATAAAATATTTTGTTTTGCTGTAGATGATGCTCATTCTTATTTTGATGAATATAGAGAAAATGATTTATGTGGAAGTTTTATAATGGTAAAGGCAAAATCACTGAAAAAAGAGGAAATAGTAAGTTCAATTAAAAATGGGTTATTTTATTCTTCAACTGGTGTAATTATTGAAAATAATGAAAAATATGTAAGAATTGAGATAACAGATAAAAATAATAAAAAGCATGGACAAATCCAATATTTTTATAAAGGGGGATAAAATGATTAAAATTGGGTTCATTGGCTGTGGCAGTATTTCATATAGACATTTAAATGCTTTAAAAAATATTTCTGATGTTAAGATCGTATCTGCAATTGAACCAAATTTTGAGAATTTTAAAAAATTTGAAGAGACATATGGAGAAAAATTGAATTTATATAAAGATGAAGAAGAGATGATAAAAAAAGAAAAACTTGATGGAATTGTTATATGTTCTCCCCATACATTTCATTTTGAGCAGATAAAAATTGCTCTTGAAAATGGTATAGATGTTCTTGTTGAAAAGCCGGCAGTTTGTTCATACCAAGAAGCAGTTGAAATAAGAAAATTAATTGAAAAAACAGGTAAAGTAGTAGTTGTTGCTTATCAAAGACATTATATGCCAGTTTTCAATTCTGCAAAAAAAATTATAAAAGAAAGATTTGGTAAAATTGTTTTTCTTTCTGGATTTTTATCTCAACACTGGTTACATCTATTTAAATCTGGAAAGGATAAAAGGTCATGGAGACTAAATCCAAAATTTAGTGGCAAAGGTCAATTGATTGATTCAGGTAGCCATTTTATAGCAGAAATATTTTTCTTAACAGGTCTAACCCCAGATAAAGTCGTTTCTTTTATTGATTTTATGGGAGAAAAGGTTGATATAAATTCATCATTTATAGTTAAATTTAAAGAGGGAGCAATTGGGAATTTTGGTGTTCTTGGAATTGACCCTTTTTGGAGAGAATCACTTTATATCTGGGATGAAAATGATAATTTAATATTTATCTCTCTTTCTGATAATTCCTATATCCATTTTTATGGAGAGAAAGAAAGAAAAAATATTGAAGATATTGAAGTAGAAGTTAAAAATCCATCTGAAGATTTAATTAAATGTATAAAAGAAAAAAAACAACCAAAAACAACATGGGATATAATTGAAAAAGTTGCATTATTAAGTGATATGGTTTATAATTCTTTTTTTAAAGGTAAGATTTTAGAGGTGGAAAAATGAAAATAATTGTATGTATTAAACAAGTACCAGAAGGTCTTGATGTAAAAGTAGACCCTGTTACAAAAAGGATAATTAGAGAAGGGGTTAAAAGCATAATTAATCCATATGACCTTTATGCAATTGAGGAGGGCATAAGATTAAAGGAGAGATTTGGTGGTGAGGTTTGGATTATTTCCATGGGACCACTTCAGGCAGAAAGTGCAATAAGAGAGGCAATAGCAATGGGTGCTGATTATGGGGTATTGTTAAGTGATAAAAAATTTGCGGGTAGTGATACTCTTGCAACATCATATATTCTTTCTCTTGGAATAAAAAAAATAGGAAATTTTGATATTATTATATGTGGTAGAGAAACACTTGATGGAAGTACTGGACAAGTAGGGCCTGGAATTGCGGTCCATCTCGGCATTCCTTATATTTGTTATGTAAGCAAAATTATTGATATTAGTGAAAATAAAATTATTTGTAAACGACTTATGGAGGACTATTATGAAACGATAAAAACTGATTTGCCTGTATTAATAACTGTTGTAAAAGAGATAAATGAACCAAGAATTCCATCTTTGAAGAATATGTTAAGAGCAAAAAAGATAGAAATACCTATTTGGAAAGCAGAAGATTTAAATGGAAATGAAGAATTTTTTGGTCAGGATGGTTCACCGACAAAAGTTATTGATGTATGGACACAAATAATAAAAAAGGAAGGAAGACAAATTGAAGGAGAACCTGAAAAACTTGCAGATGAAATAATAAATGAACTTAAAAAAATAGGGGTTATATAATGGCTATTAAGGTAATTTATGAAAAATGTACATTATGTGGTTTATGTGTTAATGAATGCCCATTTGGAGCAATTGAAATTAAAGAAGGAAAGATAGTAATAAATGAAAAATGCACATTATGTGGTTTATGTGTTAAGGTATGTGTTTCTGAGGCATTACTTAAAGAAGAGAAAGAAAAAAGAGAAGAAAAATTTGAAGAATATAAAGGTATATGGTTTTTTGCTGAAACAAAAGATGATAGAATTGCCTCTGTATCTTTTGAAATGCTTAATGCTTCCAAAAAATTAAAAAGAAAATTAAATCAAGAGATATGTGGTGTTGTTTTTGGTAAAAATATAAAAGATAAAGTGAGTTCATTGATAAAAAAAGGAGCAGAAAAGATATATTTAATAGAAGACGAGATTTTTTGTAATTTTAATGAAGAAGTTTATTCAGAAGCACTTGCATATTTAATAAAAAAATATAAACCAAATATTGTTATTGCTGGAGCCACAATGATGGGAAGAAGTTTTATACCATCTGTTGCTGTTAAGGTTAAAACAGGGCTTACCGCTGATTGCACAGATGTTGATATAGATGAAAATACTGGACTTTTAATTCAAACAAGGCCAACATTTGGAGGAAATTTAATGGCAAAAATTATATGTGAAAAACACCGCCCACAAATGGCAACAATAAGACCAAAGATATTTGAAGCAGCAAAAGATGAAGAAAATATAAAAGGAGAAATAATAGAAGAAAAAATAAATTTTGAGATAAAAAATAGATTTGAAATATGTGAAAGAGAAAAAGTTGCAAATGTTGTTGACCTTCAGGAAGCAGAAATAATAGTTTCTGGGGGCAGAGGACTTAAAGAAGGTAAAAACTTTGAAATTATTAAAGAACTTGCGGATTTATTGAATGGTGCTGTTGGTGCTTCCCGTGCTGCTGTTGATTCAGGATGGATAGGTTATCCTCATCAGGTTGGCCAAACAGGTAAAACAGTTAAACCCAAACTATATATAGCATGTGGGATATCAGGAGCAATACAACATCTTGCGGGAATGCAGACATCAGATTATATAATTGCGATAAATAAAGATCCTGATGCACCTATTTTTAAAGTTGCAAATCTTGGAGTTGTTGGAGATATATTTGAAGTTTTACCAATTTTAATTAAAAAATTAAAGGAAATAAAGGGAGGTGGTTAATATGGAAATTGGGCTTTTATATTCTTTAATTGGTGCAGCAATTAGTATATTTTTATGTGGAAGTGGATCTTCAATTGGAGTTGCTCTTGCAGGGAGAGAAGCAAATGGTGTTTTATCTGAGGAACCCGAAAAATTTGGTAATATGCTTTTACTTGTTGCTTTACCCGGGACTCAGGGAATTTATGGATTTTTAACTAGTTTTCTTGTTATGATGAAAATAGGTATACTTGGTGGCAAAATTGCTTCAATATCACCTGAAACAGGATTACAAATTTTAATTTCTTGCTTACCAATAGCAATAAGTGGTTTTTCATCTGCAATATATCAGGGAAAAGTGTGTGCTGCTGGAATATCTGTGGCCTCAAAACATCCTGAGGCAAGTATGAAGGCGCTTGTTTATGGAGCACTTGTTGAAACATATGCAGTGCTTGGGTTGGTTGCCTCAATATTTTTATTGATGGGAGTTAAGATATAAAATGGTTGAAAAACTTATAAATAAAATAATTGAAGAGGCAAAGGAGAAAAGTAAAAAGATTATTGAGGAAGGAAAAAAGGAATTTGAGAAAAAACTTAAATTTGAAAAAGAAAAAATTAATAGGGATTTTGAAGAAAGATTAAAAATTGAAAAAGAGAAAATTGATTTTGAGATAGAAAGGGAAATAATAAATTATAAGATTGAAATTGAAAAAGAGGTATTAAAGTATAAAAATCAACTTGTTGATAAAGTTTTTGAAAAACTTAAAGATATGTTTAATAAATTTCTTGAAGAAAATTTTGAAGTTATTTTAAAAAATGTTATTGAAAATATTAAAGAAAAAGATATTCAGATAATTATTCCTGAAGGGCAAAATATAAATTTGGATTACAAAATTGTTCATGACAAAAATATAAAAAATTCATTCAAAATTAAAAGTAAAAACTGGGAAATAGAATTTAGTTGGGAAAATATTAAAAAAATATTTGAAGATGAAATTAAAGAAAAAATTAATCAACTTATAAAGTTTTAATTAAAAAGCACCGCATTAAATGGGAAATATTTACAATTTATCTAGTATAAAGATTTTTTTACTTGAAATATTCTCTTTTCTTATAGGAGTTTCAAAAACAGGAATACCTGGAGTTGGGATTCTTGCAATTCCATTGACTGCTATGATATTACCTGCAAAAGTTTCTACTGGAATAATTTTGCCAAATCTTATAGTTGGAGATATATTTGCAGTGATTTATTATAAAAAGAAAGCAATTTGGAGATATATTTTTAGACTTTTACCTTTTGCTTCCATAGGAATTATTATTGGATATTTTTTGATGGGAAAGATAAATGATAAACAATTAAGTAAATTTATAGGAGTAGTCATTTTGGCAATATTTTTTTTAAACTGGTGGTGGAATAAAAGAGAAATTAATGTGCCTCAAAAAATTTATTTTTCTATAATAATGGGTCTTTTTGCTGGAATTACAACAATGATGGCAAATGCAGCAGGACCAATTTTAATTATTTATTTACTTTCTATGAAATTACCTAAAACTGAATTTGTTGGAACTGGTGCATGGTATTTTTTCATTTTAAACTGGTTTAAAGTTCCTTTCAGTGTCAATCTTGGTCTTATAAATATTAATTCTTTAAAACTGAATATTTTATTAATTCCTGGTATTTCTCTTGGAGCAATTTCTGGAATATTATTTCTTAAAAAAATATCACAAAAAATATTTAATCAAGTTGTTCAGATAATTACAATAATTTCTGCTTTAAAACTTATTTTTTTTAATTAAAACAATTGAGAGGCAGGCACAATAATTACCTTGATCTATTCCTTCCGTGGTCTTCCCTTTAATATTTATTCTTTCTTTTTCAATGCCAATTATTTCAGATAGAGATTCTTTTATTTTTTCAGAATAAGGAAGTATTTTTGGTTTTTCACATATAATAACACTATCAATATTAACTATCTTGTATCCATCCTCTTTTAAAAATTCCACTACTTTTTTCAATATTTCTTTACTATCAATCCCTTTAATTTTCTCATTTGTATCTGGAAAGTAATAGCCAATATCAGGTCTTCCTAGGGCTCCAAGGAGTGCATCAGAAATTGAATGGATTAAAACATCTCCATCACTGTGTCCTAAAAGTCCTTTTTCATATGGTATTTCTATTCCTCCAATAATAAATTTCCTTCCTTTTTCAAATCTGTGAATATCAAATCCTATCCCAGTTTTAAACATTTTTTAATATTTTTCAGCAATTTCTTTTGCAATTTTTACCCAATCTGATATTCTTTCAGGTTTATTTCTACAGGTATGTATATCTTTTAAAATAATCTCAACAACACATTCTTTAGTTTTTTCAAGTGCATCTACAATTGTTTTCCTTATATAGTCCTCTTCCCATGTATCCTGTGACATAAAAGAAGGATTTGGTTTCCATGAAAAAATTGCTCTTTTTCCAAGTTTTTCTGCTGCCTCTTTTATATCAACCCATGGACTCATTGAAAGGCGTCTTAATCTCGGAATATGCTTGAAAATTATATCAATTTTTTTATGTAATGGTTCACAACATCCATAACAGTTAAGGCCGAATTTACTTAAAAATTTTCCTTCATATTTTAAAGCAAATTCTTCATGCATTTCGGGTGAAACAAGGGAAAAAATCTGTGTTGTTGCATGTCCCCATAGGTCTTTAATTCTTACATGTTTTCCATCAAAATCATTTTGAGGAAGTTCGTCTGTAAATCCAAATCCACCAGAACCAACATAATGAGGTCCATTATTTAAAGATAAAACATTATTTTTCTCATAAAATTCCCATTCTTCTATTTTACATTCTGTTATAAAATTTAAAACTTTGTGAAGCCAGGCAGGTCTATCTACCATATCTATGAAAAAATTATTAATCCCTCTTAAAGTTATAAACCAGTCAATAGGAGCAAACCATGGATGAGATGGACCTCTTTTTTCAACTTCAACTATTCCACCCACCGCTTCACATG
The DNA here is from genome assembly GCA_964502135.1 of uncultured bacterium. Classification (GTDB taxonomy): domain Bacteria; phylum Ratteibacteria; class UBA8468; order B48-G9; family JAFGKM01; genus JAMWDI01. The sequence continues at coordinate 24,989 of CAZCUO010000024.1, read as the reverse complement.
TTTTCTGATATAACCTTTCTGTTTCTTCCCAGTCAATTGTAATTTGGGGTTTTTTTAATTTTTCTATATCTTTTTCTTCCTTTATAACTGGCTCAAAATTTTTTGCACCATAAGCAAATTCAGGCTTTATATCTTTTACTTCAACACCAAAACCAGAATTCCTTATTATTATTGGGGAATAAACTTTATCATCTATTACACTATCATCTTTTATTTTTTCCCAGTAATAAATTCTGTGCCTTAAATCCCATTCAATTCTTCTTAAATATTCATCTTCACAAATAAGTTGATTATCAGGTAAAATTTCTCTCCAACTACCTTCGGGGAAAATTAAAACAAGTGGTCTTACTCTTTGAAGTTTATTATGTTTTTTCCACATTTCTGCTTTTTCTTTCTGGATTGGATGATTTGCTATTTCTTTTACTTTTTCAGCAAGTTTTCTTATAATTTCAACTTCTTTCTTTTTCATTTAAAAACTCTTTTAAAGTATAAAAACTGCTGCTGCAACTACTGTTGTCCATAAACCATTTTTATCACCAATTGCCGATTGAGTTATATTTGTTGTTTTAACAATTCTACCTGACATTTTCCATATTTCCTTTTTTTCATCATATGATGATTCAGGGTCAAACTGAAGGCCAAGGATTGTTGCAAGCATTGTTGCTGCAAGATCTTCTGCATAGTCACCTGCTTTTTCCTCAGTTTCTCCAAAACCAATATGTTCTGAAAGATAACCATACTGATTTGGATCTTTAGGAATAGCAATTCCAACAGAAGCAGTTATAAGACGATGTGGTTCATTTGTTGAATTTCTGCTCATAACTGTATAAACAATCTGCCCTGGTTTTAATAGTTTAAGTCCTTCACTTTTTGAAATTAATTTACAGCCAGGAGGGAAAATACTTGAAATTGAAACAAGATTAAATTGTGCAATTCCTGCATTTCTCAATGCTTTTTCAAAACTTGTCAATTTTTCCTTATCCTTTCCAACTCCTTTTGTCAGAAAAACTTTTTTTGGTACCATTTCCCCTCCTTTTTAAAAATTAAAATTAGGATGAAAATATGGTTTTAATATTCTTTTTTCACCTGCAAGAGCCCATAAATAATATATCTGATGCTTGGGGATGACAGTTACTGGATGATAACCTTTTGGTATTGTAACAATTTCATTATTTCTAATTAAAAAAAGATTATCTTCTTTTTCGTCAAAAATTCTTATAATTCCAAAACCTGTTGGGGGATATATTTTAAAGAAATAAATTTCTTCAAGTTTATATTCATCTGGTGGATTATTTTCATCATGTTTATGAGGAGGATAACTTGACCAATTTCCAGGGTCATTTATTGTTTCTCCAAGAATTATTTTTTCTGCAGGGAAAGTTTCTGGAACAATGTCTGTAATATTTCTAAAATATGTTTCTTCACCAATCCTTCTGAATTTGATATCCTTTGAATTTATAAATTTTGGTTTTCCAAATCCTTTTCCTTTGCATCCCACAATACATATTTCAGAAAACCTTTCAAATTCAATTGAATATTCATAAAAAGGTGGAAGATAAACAGCAACAGGGGGTTCTTCAAAAACATTTTTTCTTTTCATTACACCTATTAAATTTTTTTCAACATAAAAATTACATTTTCCCTCAGTTATAACAAAAACCTTTTCTTCTTTTCCTGTATTGCCCTTAAAAGTACCATTTTCTTGTCTTATAATTCCAAAGGTTAAAAATTGTAAATCAGAATTTTCTGGTTTTATTATCTCTTGGTATCCCTGTTTTTCTTCAATTTTTAAATGGATAGCCATTTTTTTCAATCCTTTTTTAAACTTCTTCTATAATTTTAAATTCATCTTCTTTTAAATTGTTATCAATTTTAAATTTAATTCTATCAAAAAATATAAAATTTTTAAAAAGTTGGTTTTTAAAAATAAACTCATATAATGGTAAAGAAAGCCAAATTTCAAATTTATTATATGGCTTTTTTAAAAAAAATTCAAAAAATTTTTTCTTCAATTCAATAAAAATTAATTCCTTGTCTTTCTTGAAGCCATAACCATCACATTTTTCACATTTTTTGAATAAAAAATTGTAAATTGAATATTCATTTTTTTCTCTACATAATTCAACGAGTCCAAGTTTTGAGAACCAAATATCTATTTTGGCTTTATCTTCTTTAAGATTTTCAAACAATTTTTTAAAAACAATTTCTCTATTTTTCGCTTCTTTCATTTTTATAAAATCAATAACAATTATTCCTGATATATTTCTACACCTAATCTGTCTTGGGATTTCGTCTGCCGCTTCTAAATTTGTTATTAAACTTGTTTCTTCAAAATTTTTCCCTTCTGTTCTACTTGAATTTACATCTATTGCTGTTAATGTTTTACCCTTTTCTATAATCAAATATCCTCCAGAAGGAAGAAAAACTTTATCTGAAATAAACTCTTCAATTTTTTCTTCAAAACCATATTTTATAAACATAGGGATATTACCCTTATAAAGAAAAATTTTACCCTTTAATTCAGGAATAAATAAATTTGTATATCTTAAAATTTCCTTATAAATATATTCATCGTCAACTTCAACACTTACATATTCATCATTCACATAATCTCTTAGGACTCTTAAATGTAATGGTAATTCTCTCCATAATAGTGAAGGACTACTTTTTCTCTTATAATCTCTCTTTATTTTTTTCCAGAAATTCAAAAGATATTTGATTTCTCTATAAATATATATTTCTTTTTTAGTATTTGCGGCAGTTCTAATTATAAAACCCATATTTTTACCTAACGCTTTTTTAAAAATATTCATTAAGTATCTTTTTTCTTTTTTATCCTTTATTTTTCTTGAAATCTTTTGAATTTTAATATTTGGTAATAAAACAAAATATCTACCTGGTAAGACAATTTTTTCTGACAATTTCGGTGCTTTTTCTTCCTCACCTGGTTTGCATACCTGGATTAAAATTTCTTTTTCTGGGAAATAACTTCTCTTATAAGGAATTTCCTCTTCAAAATTTTCATAAAAATAGAAATCCTTTTCGTCAAATTGTAAAAAACCACTTTTCATTTCACCAATATTTACAAATGCTGAGGATAGAGATGGTAGAAATTTTTCTATTTTCCCTTTATATATATTTCCTATTTCTGGTTCAAAATCCTGTTTATAAAAAAATAGATTTTCAATTTCTCCATCTTTTTCAATTATTATTCTTAAAAGAACTTTTTCATTATTGATAAAAATTTTGTATTTGCCCATCTTCATTAATAAATAATTCCCTTTTTATTCCATCAAATAAACCATTTTTAAAAACTTTTTTGTGATTAAAATTTTCCATTTTAAAAATAACTCTTATAAAATTTTCTCCTTCTTCTAAAATTTTACCATTTTTATAAATATCTTCTCTTGAAATTTTTTCATTTAAAGGGATGTAGTATATTCCATAAACTGAAGATAGAGAAAACTTTTTTTTAACAATAAAACAATTCTTAAACTCTATTCCTTCGGGAAGGATTTTATTTGCCATTTCAATAAATAAATTCATATCAAATTTTCTTTTGACTTCAATCTCAAAAAATTCATTTATCCCAATTATAGGTATTGGTAATGGCGGACCAAATGAAATTTTTGGGTGGGGAGTAAAACCTTCTGTGAAAATCAATGGTATATCTAATCTTCTTAAAGTTCTTTCAATTATTTTACAGAGATATAAATGAGATATAAATCTTGAAATCCCATCTTTTTTATAAAAAACTCTAATTCTATATTTCTCCATTTTCTTTAATTTTTAACTCTTCTATATTATGAAAAACACCTCCATAAGCACTTATTTTTAAATTTTCAAATTTATTTCTTACTGCATATATAATATTTGAATTTGCTGTATAAATTAAAGGTAAATATTCACTAACCAAAAACTGCCACCTATCATATATCTTTTTTCTTTTCTCTTTTTCAAGATATTTTGTTCCTTCTTCAAATAATAAATCTATCTCCTTTTCCCATTCATAATTTCTTTTATTTCCAAAATTCCAAAAGTGTAATTGACCATTTGACTTCCAGACATTTTTTCCACCATGTGGCTCAATTCCGCCTGTTAAACCAATAATAACTCCTTCCCAGTCCTTTGTAACAGATAATTTGTTAACAAGAGTATTGAATTCAATGGGAAGGAGATTTACTTTCATTCCAATTTTTTCAAGGTCATTCTGAATAATATTGCCAATCTGTATCCTTTCAAAATTATTACTATTTGTTATTATTGTAAATTCAACTCTATTGCCGTATTTATCATATAATACTCCATTTTTCCAATAAAAGCCACTTTTAGATAAAAATTCCTTTGCTTTATTTAAATTATATGGATATTTTATAATTTTATCATTATAAAAAAACCCACAAGAAGGATTCATTGGGCCAAATTGAGGTGTTCCAAAGCCATTATAAACGTTTTTTATTATTGAATTTCTATCAATTGAATGGGCGATGGCTTTTCTAAAGTTTATATCGGAAAACCAATTTTTTTTGTACTCAGGAATTGGAGCGTCTATATTCTGATTAAAAGATAAAAATTCAGAGCCAAGAGAAGGTCCAACATCATAAAGAGTAAAATTTTTAATTTTTTCAAGGGGTTTTAAAATATAATAATCTTGCCCCCTTACAGATAAAACGTCAATTTCTCCTATTCTAAATTTTAAAATAGCCATATTAGGGTCTGGTATAATTAAAAAAACGATTCCATCAATGTATGGAAGTTTTATCCCTTTTTTATCTTTTCTCCAATAATATGGATTTTTTTCAAGAATTATCCATTCACCTGGTCTATATTCCTTAATTTTATAAGGACCTGTTCCAACAATATTTTGTACTTTCTCGTTAACTCCCCATGTGCTTGTAAACCTATTTTCAATAACTGATTTTTTAAGTTTATGTTTTGGTAAAATTTCCTGTGTCATAAGTTGTAAAAATGGAGCAAATTTTTCTGGTAAGATAAATTCAACTTTATAGTCATCAATTTTTCTAACTTTTATTTTTTTGCCTTCTATCGTAAAAACATCCCTACTACTTGTTGGAATCTTTTCATTATATATCAGTTCATTAAAAGTAAAAACAACATCATCTGCAGTAAATTTTTCACCATCAGACCACAAAACATCCTTTCTTATAAAAAATATCCATCTCTTACCACTTTTATCTACTTCCCATTTTTCTGCAAGTAATGGTTTAACTTCAAGTGTTATTCCGTCAATTTTTGTAAGCCCTTCAAACAAAAAGCCAGTAATTAAAGTTGTACTTGTTTCTTTAGCAATAATAGGATTAAATGATTTTGGATCAGTGGAAGTAGAGAGACATATAATATTTTTAAACTTATTTATTTTTTTCCCAGAGCAACCAGAAAATAGAAATAATAGAAAAATAAGGTATGATACTTTTTTCATTGAGAAAGAATCTTTTTTAAGTCATTTAATAGATGAGTCATGCTTTGATATCTTAAGTTAATATTTTCTTCAGTCGCCTTTTTTATAATTTCTTTTAAAGCATGAGGAATAGGCAAATCTTCTGAAAGAATTTTTTGTTTTCCCGTATTTTTTTTAAATGCTCTAATATCTATTCTTTTAAAATAATCTTCCTCTTCCTTACCCTCAATAAAAAGTTTTGCTGTTATTATTTCATCCATAGTTACTCCAAAACTATATATATCTGATTGAAAAGTCGCATTACCTTCTGCTTGTTCAGGTGATATATAAGAAATTATCCCAAATTTTGTTACAGTTCCAGATTTCGGAAATATGTCCTTTCTCCATAATTTTTTTGGGAGTTTTGCTATTCCAAAATCAGTAATTTTAATAGTTTTAAAATCATAAGAAATGATAATGTTATCAGGTTTTACATCTTTATGGACAATATTATTTTGATGGATATATTCAAGTCCTTTTCCTGCTTCATAACATATTTTTAAAATTTTGTTTAAATCCCATTTTTCTCTTTCATATAAAAATTCCTTTAAATTTTTACCATCAATATATTCCATAATCATAGCATAATGATGATCAAATTTACCAAAATTATAAACTTTAACAATATTGGGATGTTCAAGATTCATCGCTATCTCTGCCTCTCTTTCAAATTGTTTTATAAGTTTATTTCTTTCAAAAATACTTCCTTTTAAATAAAGAATTTTTATAGCACATGGATTTCCATATGGTGGTTTTGCAAGAAAAGAATATGCCTTATAAACTTTTGTATATAAACCACCTCCAAGATATTCACCAAGCGTATAACCACCAAAATTTTTAATTTTCATTTTAAACATTTGGTTTATCAAGAGAAATAATTTCTATATCATCTATACTCTTTATTTTCTTTCTTAAATTTATGAATGCAATTTTCCTCTCTGTTCCATATGCAATTGAGGTAAAAATTGTTAGGCATCTATTATTAAACATTCTTTCAGGAGCATAAGGGTCATGACTTCTTATAAGAACATTTACTCCTATTTTATCCATTACTTTTAAAAAGTAATCTTTCCCAAATTTGGGTCTTCCTAAAAAATCACCAAGATATTCACCTTCTTTATCTTTAAAGTCACCCCACATAATTTTAAACCATTCTTTATCTCCAATTTCTATTTTTTCCATATCCTCCAATTTTTCTATCTCTGGTAATGCACCATGTAAGGTAATAAAACCATTTCCATAAGCACAGATAGGTAAACTCAAAAATTTTTCTTTATAAAAATTAAATTCATTTTCATTTAAATTTTCCCAAAAATCTGCTGGACTACATTCAACAACTGGATACATTTCGTGATTTCCTGCAAGTAATATCAAATTTTCATGTTTTTCTTTAAGTGAAAGCAAAAAATCAATATTTTCTTTTGATTTTGGTCCTCTATCAACATAATCACCTAAAAAGCAAATATAACAGTTTTTCTTATTTAAAAAATTTTTAACAATTATCTTTGTTGTTTCTAAATCACCATGAGTATCACCAACAACAATAAGTTTTCCTTTTTTAGGCAATTCTACTAAATTTTTCATTTTATATAAATATTATTATTTGGAGTTGGAGGGTGGTAAAGGAATAACTTTCTCTGATTTGTTTAATTCTTCTTTTAAAATACTTCTTGTTGTTAATTTCCCTGGTATTATTGCAAGTAATACAGATGTTATTATAAACATAATTGCTAAAAATGCAGTAATTTTATTCATTATTGTAGGTGTCTCAGCACCAAAAACTGTTTCCATCCCTCCTCCTCCAAAAATATTTGACATTGAAGAACCCTTCCCACTTTGAATTAAAACAATAAAAATTAAAAGCAAAGAAATTATAATATGTAGAATCAATAAAGTTAAATACATTTTATTATTCTCCTTATTATTTTTATTATATTTCAAAACTTTTGAAATGTCAACAAAATTTTGACATAAAAATAAAGAGATGTAAAATAAAATAAAAAAAGGAGGGCAAAATGAAATTAAAAACCATTAAAGATAAAGATTATAAAGGGAAAAAGATCTTTTTAAGAGTTGATTATAATGTTCCAATTGAGAAAGGTATTATAATAGATGATACAAGGATTGTATCTACTTTACCAACAATAAATTATTTACTCTCTCAAGGCGCATCATTGATTATTGCATCTCATCTTGGAAGACCAAAAGGAAAATTTACTCCTGAATTAAGTTTAAAACCTATTGCTGAAAAACTTTCACAAATATTAAATAAAGGAGTTAAATTTGCTCCTGATTGCGTTGGAGATGAGGTAAAAAAAATGGTAAATGATTTAAAAGAAGGAGAAATTTTACTACTTGAAAATTTAAGATTTCATCCAGAAGAGGAGGAAGGAAATGAGGATTTTGCGAAAGAACTTGCTTCACTATGTGATGCTTATGTAAATGATGCTTTTGGCACATGTCATAGAGAACATGCCTCAGTTTATACAATTACAAAATTTGTAAAAGATGTTGCATGTGGTTTTTTGATTGAAAAAGAAGTTAGTGCTTTATCAAAATTACTAACAAATCCTGAAAAACCATTCTTATTAATTCTTGGAGGAGCAAAAGTTGCTGATAAAATAAAAATGATTAAAAATCTTCTTGATAAAGTTGATACAATTATTACTGGTGGAGTTATGGCATATACATTTATTAAAGCAAAAAATTGGGAAGTAGGTGATTCAAAAATTGAGGAAGAAGCAATTGGACTTGCAAAAGAAATAATTAAGGAGATGAATAAGAGACATCTTGAGTTTCATACACCTCTTGATCATGTAATAGTTCAGAAAATTTCAGAAGATGCAATTTCAATAATAACAGAAAGGGGGACAGTTCCACATGGATGGATAGGAGTTGATATAGGGCCTCAGGCGATAGAGGAATATACTGATTGTATAAATAGAGCAAAAACGATTTTTTGGAATGGTCCAATGGGGATTTATGAGATAGAAAAATTTGCACATGGAACGATTGAAATAGCAAAGGCAATAGCAAATTCAAAAGCATATTCAGTTGTTGGAGGAGGAGATTCAATAGCAGCAGTTAATAAAGCAGGAGTTAGTGATAAAATTTCGTATATATGCACAGGAGGAGGAGCATCACTTGAATTCCTTGAAAAAGGAACACTTCCAGGAATTGAGGTTTTAAAAGAGGGATAATACAAAGGGAGAAAAATGAAAAAAACACTTATCGCCGGTAATTGGAAGATGTATAAAACACCATCTGAATCAACTGAATTTGTTGAACAACTTATTAAAAACTTGAAGAATTACCAAGATAGAGATATTCTTATATGTCCTCCTTTTACCTCCCTTTATCCTGTTTCTCAAATTATAAAAAATTCATCAATCAAACTTGGTGCTCAAAATGTTTATTTTGAAAATGAAGGGGCCTATACTGGAGAAATTTCGCCAACTATGCTTAAGGATATAGGTGTTGAGTATGTGATATGTGGTCATTCAGAAAGAAGAAATATTTTTGGTGAAACAGATGAAATAATAAATAAGAAGATAAAAAAAGTATCTGAAAATGGGATGCATCCAATTTTATGTGTTGGAGAGAAACTTGAAGAAAGGGAAAAGGGATATACATTTAATGTTGTTGAAAATCAGATAAAAAATTGTCTTAATAATTTTAAAGATATAGAGAAACTTATTATTGCATATGAACCTGTATGGGCTATTGGAACAGGAAAAACAGCATTACCAGAGCAAGCAGAAGAAGTCCATATTTTTATAAGAGAAGTAATAGGAAAATTTTATAATAAGGAAATTGCTGAAAATTTAATAATTCTTTATGGTGGGAGTGTAAAACCAGAAAATATAGACCAACTTATGAAAGAAAAAAATATAGATGGGGTTCTTGTTGGTGGTGCATGTCTTAAAATTGATTCATTTTTAAGAATTATTGATTATAAAAAAATTTAATGGTTTCTAAAATTAATTCATTTACAATATGGGGAATTGATGCATATCCAATTGATATTGAGGTTGATATTTCAAAAGGACTACCTTCTATATCAATAGTTGGACTTCCAGACCAGGCAGTTAAAGAGAGTAAAGATAGATTAAAACCAGCCATTAAAAATTCAGGATATGAATTTCCTTCAGGTAAAATTGTTGTTAATCTTGCACCTGCTGATTTAAAAAAGGAAGGTAGTTACTTTGATTTACCAATTGCAATTGGGATACTTGCTTCTCTTAATATAATAAAACAATCTATAATTGACGAATTTTATTTTGTTGGAGAACTTGCTCTTGATGGGAATGTTAGAAGAGTAAATGGTATTTTACCCATGGTATTAAAATTGAAAGAGACTAATAAGAAAAAATTTATTATTCCATATGAGAATTCTTTTGAAGGTGGAATTGTTGAAGATGTTGATGTTTATCCTATAAAAAGTCTGAATGAATGTGTTGAGTTTTTGACTGGAAAAAGAGAAATAAAACCAGTTAAGTTGAATATCCAAGATATATTTAAAAATAGAGAAAAATATGAAGTTGATTTTAAAGAAGTCAAAGGCCAAAAGTATGTTAAAAGGGCGATTGAAGTTGCAGTAAGTGGGTCACATAATATTTTAATGATTGGTTCTCCTGGAAGTGGTAAAACAATGATTGCAAGAAGAATACCAACAATTTTGCCATCTTTAACACTTGAGGAAGCACTTGAAATAACAAAAATTCATTCAGTAAGTGGAATTTTAAATGGTCCAATTGTTCTTGAAAGGCCTTTTAGAAGTCCTCACCATACAATTTCAGATATTGCATTAATTGGTGGAGGTCAAATCCCAAAGCCAGGAGAAGTAAGTTTGGCACATAATGGAGTTTTGTTTCTTGACGAATTTAGTGAATTTCACAGAGATGTTATTGAAAGTTTGAGACAACCACTTGAAGATGGGAAAGTTAGCATTTCAAGAGCAAGAGGAAGAGTTGAGTTTCCTTCAAGATTTTTACTTGTTGCAGCAACAAATCCATGCCCATGTGGTTGGTATGGAGATAATCAGAGGGAATGTCATTGTACACTTTCACAAATTTTAAAATATAGAAAGAAATTATCAGGCCCAATTCTTGATAGAATAGATATTCATATTGAAATTAAAAGTTTACCCGGAAAATTTTTAATAGAAGAGAAAGAAGAGGAAAGTTCAGAAGAGATAAGGAAAAGGGTTGAGAAAGCAAGAGAAATACAAAAAGAAAGATTTAAAAATGAAGGAATTTACTTTAATGCACATATGAATACAACACAGGTAAAAAAATATTGCATTTTAACAGATGAGAGTAAAAAATTACTTCAGCATGCCCTTGAAAATCTAAAAATATCTGCTCGTGCATATGATAAGATAAGAAAAGTGGCAAGAACAATAGCAGATTTAGACAATTCAGAAAAAATTTTACCTCAACATATTTTAGAAGCAATTCAATATAGATGCCTTGACAGAGAATTTATTTAATTTTTTAAATCAGTGAAAGTTTAAATTCCTAAACTCTTAATAACTTCTTTTCTTATTTTTTCAAGAAGGTTTTTGTCATATTTATACTTTATCAATTCTTTATGGCCTTTTATTAACTTTATAGTATTTGCTGTAATTTTTCCCACATTTATAGCATCCATTAAGGCTTTATCGTCATATATTGCTTTTTTTGCCTGGTGTGAATATGCCATAGCCCATGGCGGAATTATTGCTCCCATAGCATTAAAAACTGTAAGTAGATATGAAACAGTTGAAATTACACCACCATCAGTACCAACAACTATTGCAGAAACAACTTTATTTTCCATATAACTTTGTTCACCATATATTATCATATGTTCTAAACAAGTTATTCTTTCAATTAATGCCTTTATTTGAGATGAAACTCCGAACCAATATGTAGGTGTGGCGAAAATAATACCATCAGAATAATATATTTTTTCAAGAATTACTTTACCAAAGTCATCAAATATACATGGAAATTTACAATTAGGTTCATTATCATTTATACAACCTATACAACTCTTTATTTCTCCATCATATAAACATATTAGTTCTGTTTCGCATCCTTCTAAGGAGGCACTTTTCAATGCAGCCCATAAAAGTTGTGCTGAACCACCATTTTTATGTGGAGAACCAAGAATACCTAATATTTTCATTGCAATTGCATATTTAAGATGGTTTTGAAGTAATACAAAACTTTTATAATTTATTATATGAAACTTTCTAAATTTTTTCAATAGTTGGGTATAAAAAATCATATTTTTCTTTTTCTAAAAGAAAATATTGTCAAAAATAAAATTGAAAAATCCATAAATATGGACCAATTTTCAATATAATATAAATCATATTGAAATCTTTCTTCTGGTTCTCTATGGCTTCCTGTTAGACCATATATCTGGGAAAGTCCTGTTATTCCTGGTTTAACTCTATTTCTTATTTCAAATTCAGGAAAATCAAAAAAATATTTATCATCAACAGAAATCGGTCTTGGACCGACTAAACTCATTTCACCTTTTAAGACATTTATTATTTGTGGTAATTCATCAATATTGTATCTCCTTAAAAAATGCCCAATTTTTGTAATTCTCTCGTCTTCTGGAAGTGTAAATGGTGGTGTAAAATTATAAGGATATTTCATAGTTCTAAATTTATAAATAAAAAATTTTTTACCTTTATATCCAATCCTTTCCTGTTTGAAAAAAATAGGTCCTTTTGAGTCAAGTTTTATTAAAACAGATAAAAAGGGGAGTAAAATACAGAAAATAATGAAGATTGGGATACCAAATATTAAATCAAAACACCTCTTTATAAATAAAGAATATACTTTTTCAGTAGGTGTTTTTAAAATTGAGAAAAGAGGAATTCCTTCAAAATTTTCTGTTTTACTTGTAAAGAATGTTAATTGTAATTCTGGAAGTAAGTAAAGTTTTACATTTTTTTCATCACAAATTTTATATAATTTCAGATTTTTTTCATATTCATTTAATCCAGAGATAATACAATCTGGCCTAAAGGATTCAATAATTTCATTAAAATTTTCTTTTTCTTTAAGTAAAGTAATATTTTCAACATTTCCTGACAATTTTAATCTTTTTAAAAGTTTTTCTATATTTTTACCTTCCCCTAGTATTATTATGTTTTTTAACATCTTTTTCTTTTTTGAAAGAATGTAATGATAAACTCCAAGAAAAATGAATGAGAATAAAAATGAGATTGATATTGAGAGTCGTGAATAGGAAAAACCTCTGTATAAAAAAGAACCGCCCATAATTATAAAAATTGAAATTAAACTTCCCTTGATTATTTCAGAAAATTCTTCAACAAATGATGCAAAAATTTTCTCTTTATAAAAATCAATAAAACTAAAAACCAAAACCCATATGATACCCGAGAAAAATGCAATTTTAATATATGGTGAAATAGGGGGAATACCCTTTTCAGGAAAAATTTTAATATAAAATCTAAAAAAATACCCAATAATAAATGAAAAAAAGACAATTAAAAAATCAATTATTAATATTTTTTTCATTTTTGTAAATAATGTCTTTAGCAGGTTTAAAATCTGGTTTTATTTCTAATGTTTTTTTAAAATATTCTTTTGCTTTTTTGTAATCCCCTTTTAAATAGTATGCCATTCCAAGGTTAAAATATGCAATATAAAATGAAGGAGAAATTTCTATACATTTTAAAAGATAAGGAATCGCATCATTATATTTTCCTGTTTCTATATAAAGAGAACCAATGTTATTATATGTTTCTGGCCTATTTGGATTTAAATATATTGCTTTTTTATAATTTTCTTCTGCATTTTTAAAATCACCCATATTAAAATAAATAATTCCAAGATTATTATATAGACGGTCATAATTGGGAAAAAGTGATTTTGTCTTTTTGAAATAAAACATTGCTTTATCATAATTTTTTCCATAAAAATATTCAATATTGCCTGCAAAATAATTAAATTCAAAAGAAAAAGGATTTGCTTTTACACCCTTTTCTGTGTTTTCAATTATTTTTATCCCATCTTTTGCCTTTTTAATAAAATAGTTTGCTAAAATACCTCTTGAAATAAAAAGAAAGGATGCAAAGGTAAAAATTAAAAAATAAATTAAAATAGGTTTACAAAATTTCTTTTCTTTATCACTCTTTTTATAAATAACACTTAGAAAAGATAAGTTGCACCAGAATAGAAATAATGTTGAATATTTTTTAAATGGGAAAGAAGCGAGACAATTTATATATAATGCAAAAAGTGAACTTATTATTGAAATAGAAATAATATTAAATTTTTTATTTTTGAAAAAGATATAAAAGGGATATAGTATTAAAAAAAGAAAAGTTAGTATTCCCAAAACTCCTGATTCAACGCCAAATTCAATAATATCATTATGGACATCTCTTAAACTTTCATTTTTTGGCATAATTGGATTTTCTTTATTTTTTGAATAAACAGGATAAACAATTTCAAAATTTCCAGGACCTATTCCAAAAATAGGATTTTCTTTTATTATTCTTATTGCATCTTTCCATATTAAAATTCTTGCTTTTAAAGTTCCTTTTTCAAATGTTTTTATTTCACAAATTCCCTTATTTATTAAGAAAATGAAGAAAATTAGAGTTAAAATTTTTTTGGAAAATTTAGGTTTTTTTTTGTTTCAGCAAAAATATAAAAAGTAATGTTGAAAAAAATAAGGCGATATAACTTGCTCTTGTAAAGGTTAAAATTAAATGAGAAATAAGTAAAATAAGAACAAAGGTATAAAATATTCTCTCTTTTTTGTATATATTTATAAGACAATAAACATAAGGAATAACCATAACTAAATATTCACCTGCAAAATTCCTTCTTCCAAGAGTACTTAAAGCAGTATATTTTATTTCCCAGTTAATAAAATCAATTCCGAAAACCTGTAAAATTCCATAAATTGAAATAATTATAGAGAAAAATGCAAAAGATTTTAAAAAAATTTTTATTTCTTCTTCATTTTCAAAAAAGTTTATAAGTCCATAATAAAGAGTTATAAAAAAAATTAAAATTAAGATATTGTAAATCCCAAGATAGATATTTGTGCAATTTTTTAAACTTACAATACGCCAGAAAACAAAAGCAAAAATTGGTAAGAAAAAAATATCATTTTTAAAATTTTTAAATTTTTTTTTCATAAATGAATAGATAAATGTAGACAAGCAGTGTAAATATGAAAATAAAAATCAGTTTAGGTAATTGAAAACAATCAATAAATTTAGGAAAAAAAACAATACCAGTTAAACCAGCAGAATAAATTATAAATTTTTTCATTTCAAAATTTTTAAAAATAAATTTTCATAATCATCTATAACCTTTTCCCATCTATATAATTTTTCTGCTCTTTCTTTTGCCATTTTACCATATTTTTCAACCACTTGGGGATTTTTAATAAATACTCAATTTTTTCCTTTAATTCATTAACATCTTTAAAATAAAAGCCACAATCACCAAGTACTTCCCTATTAAAAGGTACATCAATACATATTATACAATTTCCACTACCCATTGCTTTTAATAAAGCAGGATTTGTTCCTCCTACTTCATTTCCATGGATATATGCAAATGCATTTGAAAAAATTTCTGATATAAATTCTTTTTCATAAATTCCACCAGGCATTTCTATTTTTTCATTTTTTAATTTCAATAATTTTCTTACATATCTACTTTTCCTATTAAGATTTCCTAAAATTAGAAGTTTTTTTTCTGTTTTAATCTTATTAAATGCTTCAATTATCAAATACTGATTATTTTCTGGTTCAAGACGACTTGCTACAAGGAAATATTCACCCTTTTTAACTCCATATTTTTCAAGTATTTCTGGTTTTTTACTTTCATAAAAATAAGCACCATAAGGGATATAAAATGTCTCTTTGCCATATTTTCTTTTATAATATTTTTTTATTTCTTTTGAGTCAGAAACAATCGCATTTGAGAAAATACATGATAAAATTTCGCAAAATTTAAAATATATTTTGCCAATAAAATTCCATTTTTTTCTTTTCCATTCAAGACCATTTACATTTATAACAATTTTTTTACCAAGTATTTTCCCTATAATTGCAAATGGACTGTTAGCAGAATTGAAAATCAAAATTATATCAGGACTTTCTAATAAAACCCTTAAAATTGATAAAAATGTATGAGAAAATGTGTCTGTGAATTTTCCTTTTATACTTGGCAAATGAATTAATTTAACTCCTTTATAATATTTAAATTTTTCTGGATAAAGATATTTTCTGCATGTTACAACAACTTTGTGTCCTTTATTTACAAGTCCAACACTTAATTCCTCTGCACATGTTTCAAATCCACCATATCTTGCAGGCACTCCTCTTGTCCCAATAATTGCGATTTTCATATCTATCTTTTTAATTATAACACTTAATTAAAATTTTATCAGTCCTTTAAATTCTGATATAATAAGAATATGGATAATTTTGAATTTATGAAGGAAAGAGCAAAAGAATTCTGGGAAAGAGGTTTTGAAGATTTTGAAAAGAAAAGATTTAATTTATCTGCTTTTGATTTTGAACAGGCAATGCAGATGTGGATTAAATACTTAATTGGGAAGAAAATAGGAGACTGGCCTAAGACTCATTATTTTCATATTTTAATAAAAGAACTTGCCAATTCTTATGACAATGAAGATATAATTAAATTTTATAATGAAAATGAAATTTTTTTTAGTGACCTTGAGGATGCTTATTTTACTTCAAGATATTTTCCAAAAAAGTTCAGTGAAAATCATATTAAAGAAATAATAGAAAACTGTAAAAAATTTTTAAAATTTTTGGAAGAAAAAATTGGTGAAAAATTTATATGAAAAGCCATATACAGATTTTGAAAGAGATAAAAGATGAAAGAGAAAAATTCTTTCAAAATTACAGATATTATGCTTTAAAAATTAAAGAAAAGGCAAAAAAAATTTTAAAAGATGTAAATATTATTGTTTTTGGTTCAATTGTAAAAGGTAATTGGCATCCTTTAAATAGTGATATAGATATACTTATAATTTCAGAAAATTTACCTAATGATTGGGATAAAAGAAGAATAATAAAAAATAAAATTAAATCAGTTCTGCCTTCCTCAAATCCATTTCAGATCCATCTTACAACAAAAAAAGAATATGAAATTTATTACAAAAAATTTATTAAAGAAGATTTTATTGTTATTTAACTACTTTTAAATTTTAATCAAAAATTTTTGCTTTTTTTGTATTATAAAGGACTTTTTCATAAACTTTTAAAGTTTCTTCAGCAGTTTTTTTCCAAGTAAATTTTTTTGATTGTTTGAGCCCTTCTTTTTTCAAAAAATTTCTTAAATTAGCATTTGAAATTACTTCTTTTATTGCATTTGCTATTTCTTCTATGTCATAGGGATTAACCAAAATTGCTGCTTTTTCACATATTTCAGGCAATGATGATAAATTTGAAGTTATTACAGGACAACCACAAGCCATGGCTTCTAATACTGGTAGTCCAAAACCTTCATATAGAGAAGGGTATACAAAAACTTCTGCAAGATTATAGAGATAAATTAAATCTTCTTCAGGAATATAATCTGTGAAAACAATTCTGTCTTTAAAACCCAATCTTTTTGCTTCTTCAAATATTTCTTTGTAAAGCCATAATTTTCTTCCAACAATTACAAGTGAATATGAAAAATTCTCTTTATTCTTTAAAAGATAGAGATATGCTTTAATTAATCTATTGAGATTTTTTCTCGGTTGTAAATTAGAGACAGTAAGGATAAATGGTTTTTTTATTCCATATTTTTTTAGTATATTTTCTTTTATTTCAATTGGTTTAAAGTTTTCTGATACTCCATAATAAATAACAACTATTTTTTCTGGTTCTACCTTATAAAAATTTATTATCTCTTTTTTTGAAAATTCTGAACATGTGATAATTTTGACTGACTTTTTTATACTATATGGGAAAAAAATCTTAAATTTTAAAAATAAATGTTTAGGGAAAAATTCAGGAAATCTCAAAAATGAAATATCATGGACTGTAATAATACCAGGACATGAAATCATAAAAGGTAAATGATACTGTGTATGAATTAAATCAAGTTTATTAATATGGGTTTTAAAAGGTAATTCAAACATGAATCTTAAAAAGGAATTTTTTGAAACTCTACAAATTTTAAAGTTTTTTTTTAATAAGAAAGAGGGGATAAGAATATTTCTTGATAAAAAAATGAGAAATTTAAAATCTGAATGCTCAATTTCAGAAATGGCTTTTAATAATTCCTTAATGTAAGTTTCATTCCCTCCTTGTTTCAAACCAATTGAATGTGCATCTATTCCAATTACTTTTTTAAAATTCATATATTTTAAAATAAAGAATCAATTTTTTCTCCATTTAAAGTTATAAAAGGAACTGCTCTTTTTAAATTTACACCAATTTTTTCAAGTGTTTGTAGGTATTTAATTTTACCATTTTTTCTTTCATTTATTATTCTTTCTGCTGTTTTTATTCCAATCCCTGGAACTCTAATAAGTTGGTAAAAATCTGCATTATTTACTTCTATTGGAAAAAAATCTTTGTTTTTTTCTGCCCATAAAAGTTTTGGATCTTTGTCAAGATAAAGGTTACCATTTTCATCTAAAGGTATTTCTTGGGGTAAAAATTTATATTTTCTTATAAGTATATCTGCTTGGTAAATTCTTGTCTGTCTTTTAATACTACATGGTTTTTTATTCTCCAAAGGTGTATTTTTAACTGGAAAAAACCCACTATAATATACTCTTTTTAAATTGAAATTTTTGTAAAGATAGTATGAAAAACTTAAAATCTCAATATCTTTTTCATCAGAGAAGCCAATTATTAGTTGTGTTGTTATTCCAGATTTAAGTGGTTTTTCAAGATTTAAATATACTAATTTCTTTAAAATTTTTAATAAATTTTTTGAAAATTCTTTTTCTTTTGATATTTTTTTCAAATAATAGGGATTTACTGATTCCATATTTATTGATAATCTATCGGAATAATAAGTTGCTTGTTTAATTAAATAATCATCAACACCAGGCAAAATCTTTAAATGGATATAACCCTTATATTCATATTTTTTCCTTAAGATTTTTGCAACATCTATCATTTTCTCCTGTGTTTCATTTGCATCTTTATCAATTCCAGAAGATAAAAAAAGTCCATTTACATATCCATTTTTCCAAAAATTATAAAAAATATCTGCAAGTTCATAAGGTGAAAAACTATACCTTGGGCAATCTCTATCTTTTCTATTTGCGCAGTAAAGACAGTTAAATTTGCAATTATTTGAAAGAAGGATTTTAAATAAATTTACAATTTTACCACCACAAAAAGATGGATAAATAAAAGATAAATATTTTTCCCTTTGATTTATATATTCACTTACTTCAAATTCTGCCAGTTCACCTAGAATTTTTAATTTCTCTTGCATAATCTTTATTTTTATTTTACAATTTTTTTACTATGAATGAAAGAGAAAGATATTTGAGGTGTTTATTATTTGAAAAAGTAGATAAAATTCCGTTTAGACCTGGATGGCCAAGAGAATCTACTTTAAAAAGATGGTATAAAGAGGGTTTGCCTGAAAATACAAACTGGTTTGATTATTTATGTGAGAAAATAGGAATAAAAATTGAAAAGCCCAAAAAAGAATATGTAAGTTTTTCATTAAATTTTGGTCCAATTCCTCCATTTGAAGAAAAAATTATTGAAAAGAAAGATGGACATTTAATTGTTCAGACACAGAAAGGTGAAATTGTAGAAATTGATGAAAAATATGATTTTACATATTTAAGAAGTGCAAAAGATTTTGTGACAAGGAAATGGCATAAATTTCCTGTTGAAAATACAGATGACTGGGAAAATATGAAAAAAAGATATAATCCAGAAGCACCAGAAAGGATTGATTCTGAAATTGATAAAAAAGCAGAAATTTTAAATGAAAGGGATTGGGTATTAAGTATTGGTTTTCCAGGAGTATTTTGGCAACTTCGTGATTGGTGCGGGTTTGAAAATTTATGTATATTTATGGCAACTGAACAGGATTTTGTATTTGAAATGGCCAATTTCTGGAAAGATTTTGTTTCTTCAATTCTCAAAAAAATTTTACCAAAGATAAAAATTGATTCTGTTATTATAAATGAAGATATGGCATATAAAGAAAAAAGTATGATTTCTCCTTATATGGTTAAAAAATTTTTACTACCTTGTTGGAGTGAATGGTCTTATATTTTAAAAAAATATGGGTGTAAAGTTATTATTCTTGATTCTGATGGGTATATAGGGGAATTGATTCCTTTATGGATTGAAGGAGGAATAAATTGCACAATTCCAGTTGAAATTGCTGCTGGAAATAATTTAATTGAATATAGGAAAAAATTTGGTAAAAATATGGCATATATTGGTGGAATTGATAAAAGGAAAATTGCAAAAGGTGGAGAAATTTTAAAAAAAGAGATGGATAATATTATTCCTTTTCTAATTAAAGATGGTGGATATATTCCTTCATGTGATCATGGAGTTCCACCAGATATATCATGGGAAAATTTTGTTGAATATTCAAAATATCTTGCAAAACTTACCAGTTGGCTTTAAAATTCAAAATTCATTCCATCATTTGCTATAATAACTTCTGTTTTAACTCTTTCGCTTATTTCATCTTTTTTTTCCCATATTTTGTTTTTTATCATTGTCATTCCAAAGTGAGTTAAAATTGCTTTTTTAGGTTTTATATTTTTTATTATTTCTTCTGCTTCAGAAAGACATAAATGAAGAATATTTTCTTTTTTTTCATATAAAACAGTATTTATTATTAAAATATCACTATCCTTATAACTATCAATCAAATTAGGAAAAAAGGCAGTATCAGGAATATATGAAATTTTTGTATCTTTTGTTTTTAATTTAAATCCATATGTTTCAACTCCATGATTATGTTTAATAGGAATTTCAATTTCAATATCATTTAATAAAAACTTTTTCCCTTCCTCAATTATTTCTATTTTTTCTACAAATTCCCTACAATATAATAAAATTACAGGGTCATAATTCAAACAATCACTTGGTGCAAAAACAATACCTCTCTTTTTAAATCCGCCATCGGTCATTGCTTCTATCATTAAATTTATTTCACATGAATGGTCAAGATGTCTGTGTGATAAAAATATTGCAGAAAGTTTTTCAGGATTTAATTTTGGTCTTCCCTTAACTGCTTTCAAAAGTGTATTTGGACCAGGATCAACAATAAATTCAGTTTTCCCAATTGAAAACCATATCCCTCCGGAAGAACGTAATTGAGAAATCATGACAAATCTTGCACCGGCTGTTCCAAGAAATTTTATATAACCCATTTAATCAATTTTGCCTTTTGTGGATGGAATATTTTTCCCTTCTATTTTTACTGCCTCTTTTAATGCAATTGCAAGTCCTTTAAAAATTGCTTCAATAACATGGTGTAAATTTTCTCCATAAACAAGATTAATATGTAAGGTAAGTCCAAGATGATTAACAAAACCTTTTAAAAATTCTTTTACATCTTCTATTTCAAAACTACCTTCTCTTCCTTTTATAAAAGGAACATTGAAAACAAGATAGGGTCTACCTGAAATATCAATAGAAACATTTACAAGTGATTCATCCATTGGAACCGAGGAAAAGCCAAATCTTTTTATACCCTTTTTTTCTCCAAGGGCTTTTTTTATTGCACAACCAAGGCAAATTCCTGTATCTTCAATTAAATGGTGAGTATCAACTTCAATATCTCCTTTTGCCTTAATTTTTAAATCAATATTTGAAAATTTACTCAATAATTCAAGCATATGATTTAAAAATGGAACTTGAGTTTCTATATTATAAACTCCACTACCATCAATTTTTGCCTCTATTTCAATTTCTGTCTCTTTTGTCTTTCTTTTTATAACTCCTTTCCTTTCCATTAAAATTATTTTATCATCATAACTTTTTAAAAACAACTACAAAAAAATCTTTTTCATCTATTCCTTCAATTAACTCAAAACCAAATCCTTCCACAAATTTTTTTAAAGTTTTTATATCCTCTAAAATATCATTTTCTACTGAATAATATTTTTTGTGAATTTCATTTACATATTCTCTTCCAATTGGGTGTGAAATAACAAAAATTCCATCTTTTTTCAATATTCTGTATATTTCTTTCAAAGCCATTTTTTTATTATCAAAATGAGGAAAACAGGCATTTGCAATAATTTTATCAAAAAAATTTTCTTTGAATGAAGTTTTACATATATCCATAACAAATGGCTTAACATTTTTAGGAAAATTTTTACTTTTTAATTTATCTATCATCTTTTCTGCAATATCTATTGCAAATATCCACACATTTTTTTCAACTTCAAGTATATAAGGAATAAGGACACCTGTTCCTGTACCAACATCAAGTATTTTATCTTTCTCTTTTATTCTGAGAAATTTAATAATCCTTCTATATTTTTCTGAATCAACAATATCATTTTCATCCCATCTTTCTGCAAGTTTATTAAAAAAATCTATTTTATTTTCCATTTTTCTTTCTTTTTGGAGAAAAAATTACTGAAAACATAAATATAAAAGTTGAGACAATAATAATTGATGCACCTGCTGGAAGATTAAAAATTGCTGCAAGAAAAAGTCCAATACACCCAGAAAGAATAGCAAAAAGACAAGATAAAAAGTACATTTTTTTCATATTATAAGTAATTTGATATGCACTTGCTGCAGGATTGACAATAAGAGCAAATACAAGTATTCCACCAACCGATTTTAAAGTTGCTCCCACAGTCATTCCTGTTAGTAATAAAATAAGATAGAAAAATAATGTAGCAGAAATACCACTTGCCTTTGCAAGTTCCCTGTTAAATATGACTGATTGTATTTCTTTAAAAAAAATAATTGTTATAATTGTTATAAGAATGGTTGAAATTAAAAGAATTATAATATCTGAATAGGAAAGCGTTAAAATACTGCCCCATAAAAGATTAAGTGCCTGACTTTTTGCTTCTGGAAGTAATCCCATAAATAGAAAGGCAAGCCCTAATGTTGAAGAAAAAATAATGCCAATTGATGTTTCTGGATGTAGTTGCCCTTTGTCTGAAATTGGACCTAGTATAGCACATGCAAGCAAACAGAAAAGGAAAGAAAATGGAATAACTGGTTTATTAAGAAAAAGTGCAAAAAGTGCACCTGCAAAGGCAGAATGAGATATTGCAACACCTATAAAGGATATCTTCATAATTACTATCCAAACTCCCACTATTCCACAAGAAATTCCAGCAAGAATAGCACCAATAAGTGCTTTTTGGAAAAATAGAAATTTAATTAATTCCATTTTTTATCTCAAATTTTTTTATAAATTCTTCTTTTTTTCCATCAAATGTAATTTTTCCTTCTTCCATCCATATAACCCTTTCACAAAGTTTTTTTATAGTTTCTACATCATGTGATACAAGTAAAATTGTAATTCCCTCTTTTTTGTGTATTTCTTCAATTATTTTTGAAATTTTATGTGTCATTTTAAAATCAAGCCATGCAAAAATTTCATCCAAAAGTAATATTTCAGGTTCTTTTAATAATGCTCTTGCTATTAATATTCTTTTTCTTTCTCCTCCTGATAATTGACCAAATGGTTTTTTTAAAATATGTTCTATTTCAAGTAAAGAACTTATTTCTTTTAGCAACTTTTTTTCTTTTTCCCCAGGATAATGGAACAATCCCAATTTTCCATAACTTCCCATAAGAATAACTTCCTCTGATAGAATTGGAAGTTTAGGGTCAATATCAAGTATTTGAGGAACATAACCAATAATTCTTCTTAATGTATTTTGAGTAAAAATATTGAACTCTGTGTTATTTATAAAGACCTTCCCTTTTATAATATTTGCAAGTCCATTTATTGCACAAAGAAGAGTTGTTTTTCCTGCACCATTGTGTCCAAAAATACCTATAAATTCTCCTTCTTTTATTTCAAGTGAAAGGCCTTTTATTATTGTTTCATTCAAATAACCAACAGAAACATTATCTAACTTTATTTTTGTCTTTTTCATATATTTCTATTATTCTCTTTGCATTTTCCAAAAGTGTTTCTCTAAGTGTTGGTGTTTTTGGAAATACATTAGGAAAGTTTGATATAGCAATATGAGGAATTTTTAATTCATCTGCAATTACTTTTCCTGTATCAGGTCCTGCCTGAAGATTGTCAATAATAATTCTAACTTCCTTTTCTCTCCCAAGTTTTATAAGATTTTTTATCTCAATAGGTGTAAGGTCTTCTTTTCTGCCATAAGTTGCTATAACATTAAGCCCAAGATATTGAAGCAGTTCTTTTATGTGATTATTAGAAATACAGGAAATGCCTTTTAAATCTTTCATAATTTCTTTTACCTTTCTATCAGTTTTTTCTATCTCTTCTATTGCTTTTATAGTATTTGAATTGAAAAAATCTCTATATTTTGAGAATTTTTTAGAAAGTATTTCATTAATTTCAAAATAGAGTTTTTTTTGATTTTCAGGAATAAACCAACTACCTTCAATTTTTATAATAATAGGAGAAAAGTGCTCTTTTTTAATAGATGCTTTTATTTGTTCTAAATAAGGTTCAAAACCATGAGCAAAAAAAAGGCCACTTTTCTCAATACTTAAAAGATGACTACTTTTAATATCAAAGTGTCCAGGACAGTATCCAGGGGGAACAAGTGTTTCTACTTTAAGAGTATTTTTTACAATATCTTTAATAACAGACGAAAGAATAGTTGTTGTTACTACAATATCTTGTCCCAAAATTATCTTTGATATTAAAAGACCTAAAAATATAAAAAATTTTCTTTTCATTTTTTAATATGAAGTATCCCAGTATTCTCTCCAATTTGAAGATATTTTTAATTGTGTATCTGGTGGATTAGGATTTGCATAGCCAGTTCCATCAGCATTACTATGGTATTCTTCAGGTCTTAACCATTTTACACTTCCATCACCAAAAAGAATATTACTCCCACCTGAATGAACACGACTGACAGCCCAAAAAGATGTTGGTCCACCAGCAAGTATTCCTGAAGGACTTAATTCACTCTCATTTTTATACTTATAAGGAGGACCAGCATTGCAACCACCCTTTCCATCAGATAATCTTCCCCATTCAACTACAAGTATTTTTTTAGATATATTTCTTATTTGTCCTTCTTTTATACCAACAAATCCAGGAACATCTCCTCCTATAGGGATTGTACCAATATTATAACCCTGTCCATAATACCAATCATTATAACTAATATTTTTACCATGTCTGCTTGGACAATAACATATTTTATTTCTCATATTTTGAGAAACATACTGCCATAATTTAGATTTCCAATTAGGGTTATCAACATATGTTCCATCATAATCATTTTTATACATTTCAAATGCTATACCTACTTGCCTTAAATTATTCATACAAGTTACTTGCCTTGCTTTTTCTCTTGCTTTTGAAAGAGCAGGTAAAAGCAT
>CAZCUO010000023.1:0-4197 GCA_964502135.1 uncultured bacterium | reverse complement strand
CAGAAAGGGCTGATAAGATAATTGCTGATTCTATATCAACAAAAAAGGATATAATTGAATTTTTTGATTATCCAGAAGAAAATATTGAAGTTGTGTATCTTGCTTCAGATGAGATTTATAAACCAGTTGAAGACAAAGAAGAAATTGCAGAAATAAGGAAAAAATATGGAATAAGCAGAAAATATATACTTTTTGTAGGAACGATTGAACCAAGAAAAAATTTAATTAGATTATTGAGTGTCTTTGAAAAATTAAAAATTAAATTTAAAGAATATCAACTTGTTATTGTAGGACAGGTTGGATGGATGAGTGAAAAATTTTTTGAAAAATTGAAAAATTTACCGGAAAATGTGAAAAAAGATATTATTTTAACTGGCTATATACCTAAAGAAGATATGGTTTATCTTTATAATGACTCTGAATTGTTTATTTATCCATCTCTATATGAGGGCTTTGGACTACCTGTTTTAGAAGCAATGAGTTGTGGAGTTCCTGTAATTACTTCAAATATTTCATCTCTTCCTGAAGTAGGTGGAGATGCTTGTATTTACGTAAATCCTTATGATGAGGAAGATATCTTATATAAAGTTGAAAAAGTTCTTGATAATGAAGAAATAAAAAAAGAAATGAGAAAAAAAGGACTTGAAAGAGCAAAATTGTTTAATTGGGAAAAAACAGCAGAAAACACATTAAAAGTTTATGAAAGTTTAAAATAGGAGGGGCAAATGAAAAAAGCATTAATTACTGGAATTACTGGTCAAGATGGTTCTTATCTTGCTGAATTATTACTTGAAAAGGGATACCAAGTTCATGGAATTGTTAGAAGAGTGGCTTTTGAAGATCCTGAACATAGATTATGGAGGATAAGACATATTGTTGATAAAATTCATCTCCACTGTGGTTCTCTTGAAAGTTATGCAAGTATTTATAATATAGTTGAAAAAGTAAAACCTGATGAATGTTATCATCTTGCTGCACAAAGTTTTGTCAGTTATTCATTTGAAGATGAATTTTCTACCCTGAATACAAATATTAATGGGACAATTTATGTTTTATCAGCAATAAAAAATAGAAAACCTGATTGTAAATTTTATTTTGCTGCTTCAAGTGAAATGTTTGGACATGCTCTTGAAACACCACAAAATGAAAATACACCTTTTAATCCCCGTTCACCTTATGGAATTTCAAAAGTTGTTGGATATTATTTTACTAAAAATTACAGAGAAGCATATAACCTTTTTGCCTGCAGTGGAATTTGTTTTAATCATGAATCACCAAGAAGGGGATTTGAATTTGTTACAAGAAAAATTTCAAGAGGAGTTGCAATGATAAAATTGGGATTACTTGATAAAATAAAACTTGGAAATCTTGAAGCAAAAAGGGACTGGGGGTATGCTCCTGAATATGTTGAGGCAATGTGGTTAATATTACAGCAGGAAAAACCCGAAGATTATGTTATTGCAACTGGAGAAACACATTCTGTAAAAGAATTTGTGAAACTTGCTTTTGAAATAGTTGGATTAAAATGGGAAGAACATGTTGAGATAGATAAGGATTTATTTAGACCTGCAGAAGTTTTTGAATTGAGAGGAGATATAAGGAAAATAAAAGAAAAATTAAAATGGCAACCAAAAGTAAAATTTGAAGAACTTGTAAGAATAATGGTTGAAAATGATTTAAAAGAATTAAAAGAAAAGTATAAAATATGAAAATATGTATTGATGCAGGAATTGGATTAAGTTCTATTGAAAAAGGAGGAATATATTATTTACTTCCTGAGTTTCTTAATTCATTAAGTTTAATTGATAAGGAAAATGAGTATCTTATTTTTGGTTATTTCTGGAGAGATTATAAGAAAAAAATTAACAATATAAAAATTCCAAACACCCCTAATTTTTCATTAAAAATAATCAGATTGCCAAATAAAATTGTAAAAATTTTTGATGAAAAATTTAAAATTCCATTGATTGAACTTTTATTAGGAAAAGAGAAAATATCTCTTTACCATAGCATATCTGGATGTTATCTTCCTGATTTTAAAAAAATTAAAAAAATTTATACTGTTTACGACCTTTCTTTTGAAATTAATCCAGAATTTTATAAAGATAAATGGTATATAGATGTTAAAAAATCAATTTTAAAAGCAGATTTCATAATTACTCCTTCATTTTCAACAAAAATTGATTTGATTAAAATTTATAAAGTCCTTGAGACAAAAATAAAGGTAATCTATCTTGGAGTTAACAAAAGGATTTTTAAACCAATTGACAAAAAAGTTGCAAAAGAAAATTTAAAAAAATATTTCAATTTTGAGAGATATATTTTAACAGTTGCAACTTCTATCAAAAGAAAAAATATCCCATTCCTTCTTGATGTTTATAAAATATTAAAAGATAAAAAAATTGAAGAAAAACTTGTGATTATAGTTGGAACTGATTTTTTGAAATATGAAATTTTTAAAATTTTAAAAGAAAAAAATCTTAATGATGTATATGTCTTTTCTGAAATACCAACTGAAGAAATGCCTTATTTTTATTCAGGTGCAGAGATTTTTGTTTTTCTTTCCCTATATGAAGGTTTTGGACTACCTGTTGTAGAAGCAATGGCATGTGGATGTCCTGTTGTTGTTTCAAATATATCTTCTTTACCAGAAATAGTAAATAATCCAGAAATATGTGTAAATCCATATAATCTTGAAGAAGCATCTAATAAAATCTATAAAATATTGACTGATGAAAATTTAAAATTAAATTTATCAAAAAAATCAATTGAGAGGGCTAAAATTTTTGACTGGGAAAAATGTGCAAAAGAAACAATAGAAGTATATAAAAGTTTGATGGAAAAATAAAATGTGTGCAATATGTGGAATTATAAAAAGAAAGGGTAGGGTAGAGGAAGAATTGATAAAAAAAATGGCTGATTGTTTGAGTTATAGAGGTCCTGATGAAGAAGGATATTTTTTTGAAGAAAATGTTGGTTTGGCTCATAAAAGATTAAGTGTAATTGATTTAAAAACAGGGAAACAACCTCTATTTAATGAAGATAAAAGTTTAGTTCTTATCTGCAATGGTGAAATATATAATTTTTTTGAATTAAGAGAAAAACTTAAAAAAAGGGGTCATATATTTAAAACAAATTCTGATAACGAAGTAATTATTCATTTATATGAAGAAAAAGAAGAAAATTGTTTAAATGATTTAAGAGGAATGTTTGCTTTTGCTATATGGGATAGAAAAAATAAAAAATTATTCCTTGCAAGAGACCGACTAGGTAAAAAACCACTTGTCTATCGTTTTAAAAATGGTGAGATTTCTTTTTCTTCTGAACTTAAAGCACTTTTAAATTTACCTGATTTTGAAAAAGAGATTGATATTGAAGCAGTTGATGATTTTTTTACCTATCAGGCAATCCCTTCGCCCAAAACAATATTTAAATCAGTAAAAAAACTTCCTCCTGCTCATTATTTAATATGGAAGGATGGAGAAATAAAGATTGAAAGATACTGGGAAATAGATTTTTCAAAAAAATTAAAATTAAAAGATGAAAATGAATATATGGAGATTTTGTGGGAAAAACTAATAGAATCAGTAAAAATAAGATTGATTTCAGATGTTCCTCTTGGTGCTTTTTTGTCAGGAGGGATTGATTCTTCAACTGTTGTTGGGATAATGAGTCAATTATTAAATTTTCCTGTAAAGACATTTACTGTAGGATTTGATGTTAAGAGTTTTTCTGAAATTGAATATGCAAGAATTGTAGCAGAAAAATTTAAAACAGAACATTATGAATTTATTGTTAAGCCGGATATAATAGAAATTTTACCAAAACTTATCTGGTATTATAATGAGCCATTTGGAGACTCTTCAATGATACCAACTTATTATGTAGCAAATAAAACAAAGGATTATGTGAAAGTTGCTTTAAATGGAGATGGTGGAGATGAAAATTTTGCAGGTTACCCAAGATATTATCAAACAAAAGTTCTTGAAAAACTATTAAAAATTTCTAAAAAAACTTTACTACTTAATAAATTCAATAAAAAACTATTTGAGAAAATTTACAAAAATTACCCACATAATCTTTATTCAAGAGTTTTCAAATGGCTATGTGAAGTTGATGATTTCGGTTTCTGTTATGCTTATACAAGACGACTAACTTCTTTTTCACCAGAATGGAAAGAAAGATTATATAGCAATT
>CAZCUO010000022.1:0-4304 GCA_964502135.1 uncultured bacterium | reverse complement strand
GAAAATTTTTCAGGCTTTTTTCTCCACAAATTTATTCTTATATAACAATCTTTTTCTTTCAAATTTTTCAAAATAATTTCCTTTATTTTTTCTTTTTCAGGGATTTCAAGATTACATATTTTTGCTCCTTTTACCATCCTTTTCCAGTGTTCTTCATATCTAAAAATTTTTCTGTTTTTTGCCAATAATGTTTCAAAAATTCCATCACCGTATAAAAATCCTCTTTTCAAATCTTTATAATTTAAATTATCAATTTCTCTACCATTAAATATTAATATTTCTGACTTCTTCATCTTTAATCCCTAATGTGATAAATAGATTTCTTGCCTTTATTATTGTTTCCTCATATTCTTTTTCTGGAATACTATCCCATACAATACCCCCACCAACTGGATAATAAATCATGTTATTTTTTATAACTAAACTTCTTATAAGAATATTAAGTTGCAAGTTTCCATTAAATCCAAAATAACCAAAACTACCAGTATAAAAATTCCTTTTTGTTGGTTCAAGTTCTTCAATGATTTCCATCGCTCTTTTTTTTGGCGCACCTGTAATTGAACCACCAGGAAAAGTGGCTTTTATTATATCTTCAAAATTAATATTTTCTCTCAATTTACCTTCAATAATTGAAGTAGTTTGATAAACTGTTTTATATTTTTCAAGATTTATTAATTTTTTAACTTTAACAGTCCCATATTCACAAATTTTACCTAAGTCGTTTCTTTCAAGGTCAACAATCATAATTAATTCTGCCCTATCTTTTTCACTTGTAAGCAAATCATTTTCAATTTCTTTATTTCTACTTTTTACTCTCTTTCTTGTGCCTTTCATTGGCTTTGTTATAATTTTATTTCCATTTTTTTTAAGAAATAATTCAGGTGAGTTTGAAATTAAAATAAAATCTCCACAGTTGAAATAAGCAGAATATGGGGCAGGATTTACTTTTTTAATTTTTAGAAATATATCATATGGTTGAAACTCACCTTTTATTTCAAACCTATGAGAAAAATTTATTTGATAAACATGACCTTCCTTTATATAATTTTTTATTTTTTCAATTGAAGAAATATATTTTGAAACACTCATATTTGAGCATAAGTTTTCTATTTCAAAAATTTTTTTGTTGCAAAATCTAAGTTTATATGATTTATCAAGCAAAGATTTTATAAACTTCTTCTTTTCCATAAATTTGATTTTAAAAAATATATCTTTTTCGGAATTATAAAAAATGAAATTTGTTTCTTTCCTTAAATGATCAAAAATTAGAAATGAATCATAAAATCCAATTAGTATGTCAGGTAAAAGAAGGTCATCTTTTGCTAAATTTGGTAATTTTTCTATCTGCCAAGCAAGGTCATATGATAAAAAACCAACTCCTCCGGGAATAAAAAATAAATTTGATTTAAATTGAAAATTGTTTAAAACTTTCTGAAGTTGTGAAATTGAATCTCCCCATATTTTTTTTGTTTTATTTCCTTGTTTAATCTCAATATTTTTATTTTTACTTTTAAAAATTATAAATGGCAAAAAGCCACATATTGTAAATTTTTCATTTCTATTCCACAAAATATCCATATAAAAACTGAAAGGTAAGTCATGAATTAAATAAAAAAATTTTTCTGGAATTAAATAAGGTAATTTTTCACAGAAAATTTTCATTTTCAATTTTTTTTATTTTATTTACTCTTCTTAAGTGTCTTCCTTTAAGGAATGAAGTAGAAAGGAAAGTTTTTACAATCTCAAGTGCAAGTTCTTTTCCAATTAATCTTCCTCCAAGAGTTATTATATTTGAATCATTATGTTCCCTTGATAAAACTGCATCATAGATTGAACAACATCTGGAAGCCCTTATTCCTTTAAATTTATTTGCTACTATACTCATACCTATTCCTGTTCCACATATAAGTATTCCAAAATTAATCTCTTTCTTATTTATCCCAGTTACAACTTTTTCAGCATAATCAGGGTAATCAACAACTTTTTTAACAAATGGTCCATAATCAATAATATCAAAACCTTCTTTTTTTAATTGAGTTTTTAAAAATTCTTTTAATTCAAATCCCGCATGGTCTGATGCTATCCCTACTTTCATTTTTTTCCTTTTAAATTTATTATAAAACTTTTTTTAAATATGTAAAATTTTTGATTTAAATTGCTTGACAGGAAATAAAAAAAGTGAAATATAATAATATTTAAAAACAGGATTAAAGATGATTGAGGCAAAAAATTTAACAAAGTATTATGGAAGAACAAAAGCGATTGAAAATGTTAGTTTTTATATTGAAAAAGGAGAAATCGTTGGTCTTTTAGGACCAAATGCTGCTGGTAAAACAACAATTATAAGGATATTGACATGTTTTTTACCCCCTACATCTGGAACTGCAAAAGTAAATGGATATGATATATATGAAAATCCACTTGAAGTACAAAAAAGTATTGGATATTTACCTGAAAGGAATCCATTATATGAAGAGTTTACTGTCTGTGAGTTTTTAAATTTTGTTTGTGAGATGAAAGGTATAAGAAAAAAAGAGGAGAAAATAAAGAAAATCTCAAAAGTAATGGAAGAATGTGGAATTTTTGATGTAAAGGATAAATTAATTTACAAATTATCAAAAGGATATAAGCAAAGGGTTGGTATTGCACAAGCACTCATTAATGACCCTAAAATTCTAATACTTGATGAACCAACTATAGGACTTGATCCTAAACAAATAATAGAAACAAGAAATTTGATAAAAAATCTTGGAGGAGAAAGAACGATTTTATTAAGTAGTCATATTTTACCTGAGGTTAGTATGGTATGTGAAAGAGTAATTATTATAAATGAAGGTAAAATTGTAGCAACTGATACTGTTGAAGATTTGACATCAAAATTAAAAGGAAAAATGGAAATTCATGTTGAAATTGAAGGAAATCCAGAAAAAGTTAAAAATGTATTAAGTGAAATTTCTGGTGTTGAGAAAGTAAATATAATTCCACCAATAAAAGAAAGGATAAATAAATATATTGTGATTACAGATAAGGAAAAGGATTTGAGAAAAGAAATTTCAGCAAAAATAGTAAATTCAGGTTTTGGTTTACTTGAAATAAAAATTGAAGAAATGACACTTGAAGAAATCTTTTTGAAACTTACAACAAAGGAATAAAAATGAATTTTATAAGTGTTTATAAAAAAGAAATAAAGAGTTATTTTATCTCTCCAATTGCCTATGTTGTTATTTTAATTTTTACTCTTATTAGTGGTTTTATATTTTATGCCTTATCTGCTTATTATTCTATTATTTCATTAAGATATTCAGAATATCCTTATCCCTATTTTACCCTTTCACCAAATGAAATGATTGTAAGACCTTTATTTCACAATATGGCTGTGACTTCTCTTTTTGTTTTACCACTTTTAACCATGAGATTATTTTCAGAAGAAAAAAGACTGGGAACTATAGAACTTCTATTTACTTATCCTTTAAGAGATTCTGAGATTTACTGGGCAAAATTTTTATCATGTTTATCAATTTTTATTATTATGACTTTAATCCCCTCTTTATATATATTAATTCTTGAAAAATGGGTCAATTTTGATAAAGGAGTTATTTTTAATAGTTATTTAGGGTTACTTTTACTTGGAGGAAGTTTTATTTCAATAGGGATTTTGATTTCATCTCTTACTGAAAGTCAGGTTATTTCAGCAATTATAACATTTGGAATTTCTTTGCTTTTCTGGATTATAGGTTGGGTTTCTGAAATTGTTGGTCCGAAATATTCAAATTTTTTTGATTTTATTTCACTTTTCAATCATTATGAAAATTTTCCTAAAGGTATATTAGATACAAGAGATTTAATATTTTATTTAAGTGTCTGTTTCTTCTTTTCTTTTTTAACTTTAAGAGTCCTTGTTTCAAAAAAATATAGGGGTTGATATGGTTGAGAAAAAGTTTATTTATAGGTTAAATGCTTTTTTAATGGTACTTATATTTCTTGGAATTCTTATATTTTTAAACTTAATTTCCATGAGGCATTATAAAAGATTTGACGTAACAAAAAGTAAAAAATATTCAATTTCGCCCCAGACAAAAAAAATAATCCAAAATTTAAAACAACCAATAGAAATATATGCTTTTTATAAAGAAAAAATTGATGAAAAAACGAAAGATATACTTGAATTATATAAATCAAATTCAAAATTGATAGATTATAAATTTGTTGATCCTGATAGAGATGTCCTTTTTGCTAAAAAATATGGGATTACCAGTTATGATACAATTTTGATTAAAAGTGGAGAAAATTATGAAAAAATTTAC
>CAZCUO010000021.1:0-14750 GCA_964502135.1 uncultured bacterium | reverse complement strand
TTATTTACAAAAAGAAGTCAATTAAAATATCCATCACAGACAATTCTTGTATATGAAAACTGGGTATATAGTTATGGTTATCGTGATGCGGGAGTAAATTGTCATCAACTGGGAAGGGGTATACTTTTTGTTGATGGACATGTTAAATTTTATAGAGAATATGTTGGTTATACATGGACAGCCCCAAATACAGTTAACCCCAATATTCCTGCTTCTGACCGATATTTTGGATGTGTAAGACAGGGAATGCCAGGACATCAGCATGTAAGAACTGTTAGTGATTAAAATAAAGAGAGGATTTTATGAGGAAATTAGTTATTTTTTTAGTTTTTTTAATTAATAATTTTTTATTTTCTGATATATTACCTTTACCTACACCAAATATTCCAGAGAATCCACCTTTACAGCCAAGTGTTATTTTACCAGATGGAAGATTATTTTTAATTAATTATTTTAAAGATATTGAAGTAAGATGGGATAAAAAAGAAAAGAGATTAAAGACAAATAAACCTGGTTGGTGGATAATAAATTTTCCAGTAGATGAGATAAAAGGATTTGATAAGAATTTATCAGAAGAAGATAGATATAAAATTATTTTTGGTAAAAGTAAAAAAGAGATTAAAAACTGGTATTTATATGAAACTGGCACACCTTATAATATAAATTTTAAACCTGATTCACCAGCACCTATAAAAGTCCATCCAAATCCTTCAATAGTTGTAAATAATGAAAAAGGAGACGATTCAAATTTAGGAACTTATGATAAACCATTAAAAACAATATCAAAGGCAATAGAAAAAGCAAAACCAGGAGATATTATTCATGTCTATCCAGGGATTTATAGAGAAGAGGTAAAGATAACAAAATCAGGAGAAAAAGAGAAACCAATTATAATAGAAGGGATAAGAGATGAAAATGGAAGAATGCCTATAATTACTGGGAATGATATACTGCCTGTGGAATGGAATATATATGATAAAAACAAAAATATATGGAAGGCAAAGGTAGATTTAAAGATATTAGGAAAGATAATAAATGAGAAGGAAGATATAGTTTTAAGAGAAGTTGATAGGATAGATGAAATGACTCCAGGCACATACTTTTATAACTGGGCATCTGAAGAATTTTTAAAAATAACTAAAGAGTTTGAAGAAGAGATAATTAAAAAGAAGAAGGAAATAAAAGAAGGGGAAGAGTTTGAAGGGAGCAAATGGAGAAAAATAGGAGTTGATAGTGAAGGATTTATTAACTTTGACAAAATAATAAATGGAAAAGATGAAAATGCTGTTTTTATCGGTATAACAAATGTTTATTGTAGTGAAGATGTTAAAGGAAGAGTATATGTAGATGGAGGTTTTGTAGGAGCAAGGATGACAGGAACTGGTTTTACCTCTCAATTGAACAGATATTACTTATGGATAAATGACACTTTTGTAAAAGGGACAGGTGTCTTTTCAACATATGAAAAACATTATTATTTATATCCAAGACACTGGCCATATTATAGAAAAAAAGAAGATAGAATAGATAGTTTTTCACTTAAAAAGGGATGGAATACTTTATATTTTGTCTGGAATACAAACAAAAGACCTGAAAATTTAAAATTCAGATTTAATTTCCCAAAGGATAAAAAACTAATTTCTTCATCTACAAAAAATGAAAATAAAGAGCCAGCCGATTACATTGTTGAATATTTGATTGCAGGTCCTTTTCTGTCAAAATCTGAAAAAGCAATATATCTATGTCTTGAAAAAGGCAAAAACCCTTATGATGAAAAAATTTCTTTACCTGTTAAAGGAAACCCCATTGTAAAAATTGGGGAACTTGAAAGTAATAAAAATATCCCTGTAAGATATGTTCATTTCAGAGGTTTTAAGATTCAAGGTGGTGGACATTTTCAACAAAGAAGTTCTGTGAGTATCTATGGCAGTGGAAATATATTTGAAGGATGTATAATAGATGAAAACGAAGGTGTGGGTATAAATTTTTCAAATAGAGATGGACTTGAAGCAGAACCCAATATAATAAGAAATAACTGGATTATAAATCCTGGGAATGTAGGAATAGCTGCTCAACATACTTCCGAATTTTTAACTCCTGAAAATCAGATATATCCGGCTCCTGGTAGGGGTAGAACAATAGTAGAATATAACTATATTAAAGGGGCAAACTGGCTAACCCTTTCTTCTGGATGGCAGTCAGGTGGGATGAAATTGTTTCGTCTGACAAACTGTATAATAAGATATAACATTGTTGAAGATTCTCCATCTCAGGGTATATGGCTTGACTCGGAACACTACAATAATAGATTGGAAGGGAATTATATAAATAGGTGTTATTTTTATGGGATAGGTATAGAGGCATCTCCCGGACCAAACCTTGTTGTTAATAATTTAATTATAGGATTGAAACCGATAGGGCCTGAAAATGTATGGTTTAGATATGGAATTTTAGCCTGGAGTAGTCAGCAAAATATTGTACTTAACAATACAGTTGACGGAAAATGGGACCAGACACCCTGCTGGCAAAATAAAAAGGGAACAGATGGGATTTTATTGAGTATGAACAAAAAATCAAAAAGAGAGACAAGATGGGAAGGTAATTATGCCTCTGATTTCATAATAAACAATCTAATTTTAGGTTGTAAAGTTAGCATAGTAAAAGGAGAAGGTGATTTTATTGAGAATAATTTTTATGAGAAAGGTGCAGAAATGAGTTTTATTAAAAGATATTATCCGGAAAAAGTAAAGCAAGAGGAAATAATAGAAAAGGAATTGAAAGTTGAAGATTTAATAGATAGAGAAAAAAATGTTTATATAATAAAGGATGAAAAATTTCCAAAAAGTATAAATGTTGGACTTCCAGAAATTATAAAACCACATTATAAAAAATATGATTTTTATGGCCTTTTAAGATTTCCTGATAATGATATAGTAGGGGCAACAAGGCTATGGGATAAAAAAGATGGATATCTTATATTAGAGGTTGAATATAATGATGGAAGAATGGAAAGGAAGATATTAAAAGAATAAAGAGTAGGAGGGGATAATGGAAAAGTTATTTATTATTTTTATGTTATTATGCAGCACTGGCTTTACAAATGTTTTCTATGTGGATGTAAATAATCCAAAGGCAGATGATAAGAACTCAGGCAGTAAAAACTCACCATGGAAGACATTAAAAAAAGCAGGAGAAACAGCAAAAGCAGGAGATACAGTTATAGTTAAGGAGGGAATTTACAGGGAGGTTTTAGAGGTAAAAAATTCAGGAACTTCTGAAAAACCTATAATTTTTAAAACCGAAGGGAAGGTTATCATTACAGGAGCAGATATTGTTAAAGGATGGGAAAAACTGGAAGATAAAAGACCAATATGGGTTAAAAGGAACTGGAAATATAAAATCTGGAAAAGGGGTGAGGAGTGGAAGTGGAGAGCAGAACAGGTAATAGTTGATGATAATTTATATGAACAGGTATTTTCTTTGAAAGATATGAAACCAGGGAGTTTTTTCTGGGATGAAACAGGTGAATCATTATATATATGGATAACCCCAAAACCAGGTCATCCCTTTATAGAACCATTTAATTTACCTTGGTGGGAAACTCCTGTAAACTTTTATAGTGATAATCCAAATGAAAGGCGAATAGAAGCAAGTATAAGAAGTGTTTGCATTAAAGTAGAAAATAAGGAAAACATTATTATTTCTGGATTTCATATAAGATATTGTGCAAATCAAGCCCAGTTTGGAGCAATATCTGTCAGTGGTAAAAATATAACCATTGAAAATTGTCTTGTTGAATTTACAAATGGGGTTGGAATTACTTTTGTTGGAGAAAACTTAATCATAAGGAATAATGTAAGTAGATATAATGGAGAGGCAGGAGCAGGCAGTGGACAGAGTAAAAATTTACTTTTTGAAGGAAATACACTTTTAAGAAACAATTACAAAGGACACTCACATGGATGGGAAGGTGGTGGAATTAAAATATGTAAGTCAGAAAAAGCGATTATAAGAGGAAATAAATTTATTGAAAACAATGGACCTGGGCTTTGGCTTGATTGGGGAAATAGGGAATTTATAATTGAAAAGAATATATCTGTTAGAAATATTGGCTCAGGTATAATGATTGAAGTTTCACCCGAAACACCGGATGATTATAAAGGTCCTTTTAAGCCAGGAATAATAAGGAATAATATATGTGCTTTTAATAGATTTGATGGGACCTGGGGTTCTGGAATTTTACTCCAACTTGCTTCTTATACATATGTTTTACATAATACTGTTTATGGTAATGAACAATTTGGAATATTTTTAAGATACCATCCTTACGCAAATTATGGAGGAGGTAAAGATAAGAAAGAAAATGTCGGATATATACATACAGTAAGAAATAATGTTGTTATGTATAACATCGTTGCAAATAATAAAGGGGGACAGATTTATATAACACCCGACCCTTATGACAAACCAGGTGCTGTAAAAGACAACATATGTGATTACAACCTTTTCTGGGATGAGGAAAACTGGAATTTTATTGAAGATGCAACAAAGAAAAGATTATGGGCCAGTATGGAGAGTTGGAGTAAATGGGGAAAAATTGAAACTATGGGTACATATAGTGTTGAAGAGAGATTTAAAATAACCGGATATGACGAAAATTCATTTCAATGGGACCCAAAATTTGTTTCACCAGATACACTTGATTTTCGTATCTTACCAGGTAGTTTTGCAATAGGTGCAGCAAAACCACATCCATTTGTTGAAGATGATTTTTATGGGAATCCAAGGCCAAAAGATAGAAATACAACTATGGGAGCAATTGAATTTATACAATGAGGTAGGAAAAATGAAAAAAATATTTTTTTTTGTATTTATTATTGGTGGTTTTCTTTTCTCATATGAAAAAATGGATATTTTGATAAACGGCTCGTTTGATAAATGGGAAAAAGGAAAACCTGTGGGATGGGAAATTAAAAATTGTATAAAGATAGATAAAGGTGCTATTTCATTTTTAGAAAATGGTGAGTGTGCACAAAAACTAAAAAACATTACAGAAGGGACAAAATATCGCCTTGAAGTTATTTATAGTTTACCTGATTATGGTGTTGGTGATATTAGATGGAAAATAATCGGTGTAAAGGGAGAAAATTTATCTGGCAGATATTTAACTTCTTATTTTCATACCAAACCAGCAAGAGTTGTTGAGTACTTTTATATTGAAAAACTTATAGATGAACCAAAGATAGTATTTTATGGTGGTGCTAAAAATTCAAGAACAATTATAGATGAAGTTATGATATCTCCAATAACAGGTGGCTTTACAGGTGTTTATATTGAAAAAGGAAAAGATTCGGCAAAGGCGATCTTCAGTATTTTAAACAATAAAGAGGAAAATAAAAAATATAAATATAATGCTGAGATTAGAAACTTCTACATGGAAAAAATTTACGAAAGAAATGGAGAAATAAGTTTAAAACCATCAGAATATTTCAGTTTTGAGATTCCATTTGAGATAGGAAGTTCTAAAACTTATAGGGCAAAATTGGAAGTAGTTGATGAAAAAGGGGAGAGAAAAGAAGATGTGTCTTTTGTTGAAAGTGATGAAATAAGACCATTCAGAAAATTAATAAGAATTCCAAAGGAGGGATGGGAGTATTATATTTTAAAAAAGGATAGGACACAGCAGACAGAAAAACAGAATATAATCCTCCCTTTTAAAATTTCAACACTTGGAGAATCATTCCATCGGACATATACATTTCAAGCAAAGATAGACCAAGAAAAAAACTGGTATGGTGTTTTTGAAAAAGAAATTTTTATCCCTCATTTTGAAAAAGGGGAAAAGGTTTTTATTGAAATTCCAAGAGCAGCAAATTCTCCAGAAGTTTATGTAAATGATAAATTTGTGGGAAAGGAAGAAGGAAGAGTTCCAATTTTTCTTGATATAACTAACTTTGTAAATCCAGAATCTTTAAATAAAATAAAGATAATCGTCGGAACATGGAAAACGGGCTATGAATGGAGAGAAAATGAAATCATTGTTAAATTACCCTATAATGGAATCCACCAAGGAGTTCTTTCTTTCAATAACTTTATCCATATTTTACCATCAATAAGAATAAGTGATACATATATTAGAACATCTTATAGAGAGAAAAAAATATCTATTGAATATACAATTGAAAATGATATGCAACATCCAAAAATAATTACAGTTGTCCCTGAAATACTTGATAATGGTATTGTTGTTAAAAAATTTAAAGAAAGGAAAGCACTTGTTCGGGGAGAAAATAAAACAAAAATAATTTTTGAGGAAAAATGGGAAAATCCAAAATTATGGATGCCCCAAAATCCTTATCTTTACAGATTAAGGACAAAATTATTTGTTAATGGAAAACAAATAGACGAACACAATATAAGATTTGGTTTTAGAGAAATATGGACAGAAGGGAAGTATATTCTATTAAATGGTAAAAAATTAAAATTGAGAACAAGATTATCTCTCCCTCATCCTGAACACGCAGGTATACCACTTGGTTATGATACCCAATGGAGAGCATTAAGACAATATACAGATAATGGAATATGGTTTTCAAGAAGTTATACAATAGGTGACCCATTTTTCATAGATTTGTGTGATGAGATGGGATATGTTTTAAGACACTCTTATGAATTAAATTTGGCTTTTAATGATTGGAGAATAAAGGTTGAAGATGATGATGGTTTCTGGAAAATAATGGAAGACCATATAAGAAAATTAACAATTGAAAACAGAAACCATCCCTCAATTTTATTCTGGTCTATGGAAAACGAAAGTTTCTTATGTGGACTTGGAGACCAAATGCCATGGACAGTTGATAAATACAAAAAATTAAGAGAGATTGCAAGAGGAATCCATCCTGGAATTTTACTTGAACATGATGGGAGTGAACCTGAAAATGATTGTGAGATTATAAATTTACATTATCCATTAAATCCTGCAAGAACAATTCCATATAGTCCTGTTTTTCCACCTAAAATTTTTGAGAAAGATAAATGGTATGGTCTTCAACTATATCCTGGTTCTTTGTTATGGGATGAGAAAAAACCACTTGTGTTAGGAGAGGACTTTATTGGTTTTCCAGAGGTTCCACAGAGTTTATCAATTTTAAATGACGAAGATTATATTTATAATGTATGGGAAACAAACCCAAGAAGAGGGATGAATTGTGAGGAGTTTGACAAGGCATATCATAGATTACATGAACCCTTTATGTTGAAGGCACGAGAAAGAGAACTTGGATACATAACAACTTGGCCATTAACAGATACTGGTTGGTCTGATATATTAAAAGATGTAGTAGTTTCAATAAAGGAACCTTTTGTTCATTTTAGAAGTGAAGAAAAGGTAAAATTAACAGGAATTATCTTTTATGACCTTTTTGAAGATAAAGTAGTAAATTTAAAATGGATATATAAAGATGAAAAAGGGAAATTGTTGGTAAAAGGAAATAAATCTATTGAATTAAAAACCGGGGATGTGAAAAATTTTGAAATAGAAATAAAAAATCCATTTGTAAAAGAAAAAACAAAAACCATTCTTTCAATAAAGTTAACCAAAGGCAATAAAATTCTGGCAGAAAGAGAAAAAGAATATTTTGTTTATCCTGATAAGAAATTTCCAGAAATTCCCTTTGTTCTTTATGACCCTATGGGAGAGACAGCAGAAAAATTAAAGAAATTTGGATTTAAATTTGAAATAAAAAACAAACCAGAAAAAGGTAAATTATTCATTATAGGCAAAAATGCTCTCTGCAATAAAAATATACTCCAACTAAAAGACCAGATTTTAGATTTTGTTGAAAATGGAGGAAAGGTTTTTATACTCCAACAAGAAGGAAGGATAAATCAGCTCTTTCCTTTTGAAATTAATCCCAATTTAGAAACTTATTCCTATGCTTGTTTCCCAAGAGTGAAAGACCATCCTATTTTATCAGGAATAGAAAAAGAAGACCTACATTTCTGGAGAGATGGTGGATATTCTGTTTCAAAAAACAATTACTGGAAACCAGAGATAGGAAATTATCTTTCAATTTTAGATGGAGGAACAATAGGAGGATTCTTAACATCATCTCTTATGGAGATATATATTGGAGATGGTTCAATTATTCTTTCGCAACTGAATTTACTTGAAAATTTAAGGAAAGAACCGGTCGCTGATTTAATATTTTCAAATATACTTTTATACTCTGAAAAGCCAGTTTATAGAAAGACCGTTAAATCAGCCAAAATTATAGGAAATAAAGAATTTATAGAAGAATTTAAAAAATCTGGCTATTTAAATCTTTCTGAAAATTCTGATATATTGATTGTTGATGGAAAAATAAAAGACATAGTAAAGTGTAAAGAAATTATTGAAATGGCAAAAGGTGGGAAATTTGTCTGGATTGTTGGAATGGATGAAGAATCTTCAAAGATATGGGAAAAATCAGGATTAAAAGGGATTAAACTTAAAAAAAGGGAAGTTTTCAATGTTATTAAGAAAGATTATAGTGACCTTATAGCAGGTTTAAGCAATACTGATTTATTCTGGATTGGAATGAAACTTGCTCCTTTACCGGGTGAATGGTTTTCTCAAGGAACAGCAAATATAATTGACTATGAATGTGCTTTACCAGATATTAAAGGAGCAATTGAACTGGTTGACAAAGGTGCTCTAATAGAAATTCCTTATGGAAATGGGAAAATTTTAATTGACAATCTCAACTGGTATAAGTATATAAGTGATGACTCATTACTAAAGGCAAAAAGAATTTTTTCTACAATTGCAACAAACATTGGACTTAAAATAAATCCAGATAAACAACTTTTACCATTAGATATTAAAAAAATAAAATTTTATCCTGTTGATATGGGTCCTGTTTATAATGAAAAATGTAATGATGTTTTTTCAAAAGAAAAAGGAATTTTTGAAGGTGTCCCATTTATTTTAAAGTCAGGAGAACCAGGGGTTCTTTTACTTGGTTCAAAAAATTTAACCCAACCAAAACCAGAATTGAAGTCAAGAGTTGAGTTAGATATAGATGAGAAATTTGATGTTATATTTTTCCTTATGACTGCTTATGACCCATATGAAGGAGGACAGGGATATGGATGGGGAGAAATGTATGGAGGAATTCAGTTTATCTATGAAGATACAACTTCTGAAAGGATGTCCCTTTTGCATAAAGTCCACTCTGTAAATATATTTGAATACATGGGAGACCTTTTAAAGGCAAAACTTGTCTGGAGTGGGCCAACCCCATTTGCTGAATGGTGGGATATGTACACAAGGTGGCCTGGTAATAGATGGATTCAGAGAGAACACCTAAATAATATTTATCTTACAAAATGGATAAATCCATACCCAGAAAAGAAAATTGAAAAAATTATATTCTTTTCAACAGATGTCCATGTAGTCCCTGTAATAATTGGAATAACTGGAGGGAGATATGAAAAATAAAATATTTCTTCTCTTATTTTTTCTTTTGATATGCTCATTAAAAGCAGAAATTTATTATGTCTCTCCAAATGGAGATAATAATAATGATGGAAAGTCAATTGAAAAAGCATGGAAAACCCCTGATAGAGGCCTACCCACCTATTTAAGAGAGGATACAAAACAGGGAGATGAAATTATTTATGTTGCAAGGGCAACTCAATTTCCTGAAAAAGGAAAAGTTTTAATAGGAAATAAAGAAGTAAGTTATTCAGGCAGAACAGCAGATTCATTAATAGGATGTAAAGGGGTTCCAAATGCAAAAAAAGGGACAAAAGTAATATCCTTAGATTGGGAATATGCAAAAGGAGGAGATAAAATAATAATTCTTGAAGGAGTATATATTTTAAAAGAAAAATTTAGTCCTGAAAATAAAGAATGGGCGGGGGGAAAAGATTGTGTATTTTATTTTAATTTTTCTGCTCCTAATGAAAATCCAGTAATTATTGAAGGTAAAGGTGATGTAATTATAGATGGAGAATTTTTGAAAAGGTCAATTATTGTAAATGGGGGAAATATAAAGATAAAAAATCTAAAGTTAAGAAGGGGAGGAATTGGTATATTTTTCAGTAAAAATATTGAGTTTTGTGAAAATCATGTTTTTTATGGCATACATTCAATTTTTATAAGATATTCAGAAAATATAGATATTCACCACAATTTAATTTATGACTTTCATGGAGCCTGGACTGATCCGGGGATAAATATTGGAGATAGTAAGAAAATAAAGATAAAAAATAATACAATTGTAAATTGTAGTTGTGGAGTAAATTTGTGGGGGAATATTGAAGATATAGAAATAAGAAATAATATTATAAGTTGGTGTGGAGTTGGGATTAAAAAAGACGAAAAAATTGAAATTGATAAAGAAAATATTAAGGACAATCTTTTAT
Organism: uncultured bacterium; assembly: GCA_964502135.1. Lineage (GTDB taxonomy): Bacteria > Ratteibacteria > UBA8468 > B48-G9 > JAFGKM01 > JAMWDI01. Next base: position 4,340 of record CAZCUO010000021.1, on the reverse strand, counting down.
GGGCAAATGGGAAAGTAGTATGGCTTCATAATCTTGATAAAAAAGATAAAAATGAAGGGAAAACTCATTATAATGGTTTTAATTTCCAACCTAATGATATTTACGAAGACCCTAAAATAGTTAATTGGTATTCAAATTCAAAAAATTTCTTATCTCCTCATAGAAATTCTATTTGTTTTCAAAATGATAAAAAAATTGGAGCAAAAGAACCATCAGATTATGAAAAAATATTTGATTATAAAGAAGGAATAAATATTTTAATGAATGGAAGTTTTGAGTTTGATTTTTATAATTGGAGAGGTACGAGTTGGTGGCCGTTTAATTTTGATGAAGCAAAATGGGAGATTAAAAAAGGAAATGCTTTTCATGGAGAAAAATGCTTATATCTAAGGGAATCACCTAAAGGAAAACACAGAAGCGCTCCAGCAGTTTTAAGTTCATTTTTTCCTATAAATAAAGGAGAAACATATACAATCTCATTTTATGCGAAGGGCAAAGGAACTCTTGTGGTTGGTTTTGCTGTTCCATCATGGCATTGTGGTTCATCTTTTGGTGAGAAAGTAAATTTATCTGAGGAATGGAAAAATTATAAAGTTAAAATTAAACTTCCTGATTTTGCACCGGATTGGGTTGCTGTAAAATTTTCTGCTAATTGGTCTGAAGCATATATTGATAATGTTATTGTTTGTGAAGGAGAAATTGAAAACGTTGATTATCCACCTATTGAAATATTTTATGAAGAAGAAAGTGGTTTTATTCAAAAAAAAGGAATTATTCCAGTTATAGTAAAATATTATTCAGAAACAAAAAATTTTTTAATAAGATGGGAAATTATTGACCCTTATATGGAAAAAGTTGATTTTGGAAAGTTTGAAATAAAAGGAGAAGAAAAGAAGTATGTAAAAATCAATATAAGTGATGGTATCTATTTATTTAAATATGAAGTATATGATAAAAACTTAAATTTTGTTTCAAATGGTTACTTTCGCTTTGTTGTGGGTAAACCTTTAAAGTTAAAAGAAATTAAAAATAAAGATTTTGTTGCGGCAACTCCTCCATATAAGCATTATTCAGATTTAAATGAATATGAAAATATGGTCAAAAAACTTTCTTCTTATGGTATAGGAACTTTTCATATTTATGCTGGATTGGAAAGAATTAAAGAATTAATTGAAGAAGAAAATTTTGAAAACTATCTTTCAATAACAGAGAAATATGGAATGAACTGGCTTGTGACTTTTTCAGACAAAGTAAATGATAGTAATATAGAAATCTGGAAGGAAAATATATCTGAATTTGTAAAAAAATTTAAAGGGAGAATAAAATACTATGAAATTATGAATGAACCTAATACATTTATGAATGGGGATGAATACGTTAAAATTTTTTTTCAAACTGCACCTTTAATAAAAAATATTGACCCAAATAGTCATATAATTGCAGGTAGTATTGTGAATGCTTTCCGAAAAGATGTTTACAATAAAACTTTATCATTACCTCCTTCTTCTTTTGATTGGTTTTCATTCCATCCATATAGATTTGGTATAATGAATCCAGAAATACAGGGTTCATTCAGAGAACATATAAAGATGGTTAAAGAAGATTTAAATAAAAATGGTCATGGAGAGAAAATATTTCTTACTGAAGAAGGAATGGCTCCCGGTTATGAAAGAACAAGATGTATAGGTAGTCTTTTTTCCTATTCAATACCAATATGGAGTATCTTTTTTACAAGCGATGAGTTATTATGGGCTAACTTTGCAATGAGAATGTATTTAACTGCTTTAGGAGAAGGAGCCAAAGGTTATAATTATCATACCTTACCTATTTTTTATATAGATGGAAATATAACTCCTACATATGTTTTAAAAGCACTTCATACCATGGTACAAATTCTCGGGAATTCTAAATGTGAAACCAATTTAGACATGGGGGATGATTTTGTAGGATATTTATTTAAAGATGATAATAAAACAATTGCAGTTATCTGGAAAATAGATAGTGAATGGGGAAACAAAACTGAAATTGAATACAATGGAAAATTTGAAATATATGACATGTTTGGCAGAAAATTAAATCCCAAAAAAGGAATATGGGTTTTAGATAAATATATATATTATCTTTTATTTGAAACCACTGATATTGAGAATATCAGAAAGATTATTGAGAAGTCATTCAAAACCAAAAAGAATTATCCCATTTTTTAATCTTTAATAAAATTTTTTGAATTGGTTTTCTATTTTAATTTTTATTGTATTTAAAAAAATAATTATTAAAGGTAAATCCATAAAAACCAAAAAACCGTATTTCCTCAAAATTAGACCTCGTTGAAATATTTTTTATATTTTTATAAGACATTGTTTTTTCCTTTTTTCATTATATACCTTTTCAAGTTTTTCCTTCAAATAAATGATTGTTTTTGTCAATTTTACTAAATCTATTCTTTTTCTTAAATTTATCAATTTTTCTTTTATTTGTTTATCTACTGACTTAATTTTTAACACTCTGTTTAGTGGAATTTCTATCTGGTATTTTTTCTTTATTTTTCCATTTATCCTTTGTTTTTCTATTATCTTCATTTGAGGGATAAAAAGGTTATGCCTTAAAGTGATTAATTTTGTCAATTTCTTCAATATTTGGTATTCTTTTTCTGTATCATATCTTCTCCATCCTGTATATTGTCTTACCATTGTCCAATTTTTACTCTCTACATATGGTGCATCGTTCTTTTTATATGGTCTTGACCTTGTGAATTCTATCCCATTTGTTTTACAAAATCTGGTAACATAATTATTTATAAACTCACTTCCATTATCCGAATGAATTTTTATTATTTTAATCGGAAAATTTTCTTTTATCTGTTTTAATGCACTCATCGTCCATATCATCGCTTTATTCCTTAACGGTATAAGTTCTGTCCATCCAGTTGTTATTTCTGTCGCTGTTAAAGTATATATAAATTGTCCATCTGCACTTTCTCCACAATGATGAACTAAATCTATTTCAACTTCTCCTATAGTTTTTTCTCTATCAAACCAACTCTCTACCTGTATTGACCTTTTTAAATTTGAACTAAACGGATTACCACTCCTTTTTTTCTTAAATTCCCACTCCTTTCTATGTGCCTTTAATAACCTGTCTATTGTCGCTGCTGATATCTTTTTCAATTTCTCCTCTTTTTCCTGGTCTAACTCTCCTTTTAAATATGAACTTATAATATCCCAGTTTAATCTTATAAATGCCTCTAAATGTTTTGACGAAATAAATCCACTAATAACCCATATCTTTACTAATATCTTCCCTATATCTTCTGTATAAATTTTCTTCCTCCCTCTTTGCGATAATCTTTTCTTTGAATACTCACCTATCAAAACAATGCCTTTTCCCTTTAAATAAATCTTCTTCCCTGTATTCCTTAATAAATAAGCAATGTAATCTCGGTTAAATCCTAAAATATTGGTAAGTTCATTTAACATCTCTGTCTTAATCTTTTTCCTCGCTTTTTGATATATCTTTGCGTTCTCTTTTATAATTGCATATCTCTGTTCCATAGGGTATAATAATTTCGGAAATTTTGAGACCATACTGTGTCCCTCCTTCCTTTATTTAATAAAAAAATAGGATACAGTATGGTCTTTATTTTAACTAAATTATTTTTGAGGAAACAATATATTTTTGACGAGATTATTTTTGAGGAATACCGTACCCTTGACAAATTTAAAAATTGTGTTAAAATAAAACAGGAGAAAATGAAAGGGAAAATTTTAATCATATTTTTTCTAATAGGTATAAGTTTAAGTTTCTCTCTCAATGAACCACTTACTCCTACTGGCAAATATAATTTACTCTCTCCTGATACAATTGAATTCAATCAGATAATGGACTTATGGAATTCACATCAGTATAATAAAGCAAAAATAAAATTAGAAAAATTTATAGAAAAATATCCAGCAAGTGTATGGAAAGCAGAAGCAAAATTTCATTTAGGATGTTTGTTTTATTATGACAAGAATTATGAAAAAGCAGAAGAGATATTTATACAACTGAAAAACGAATATAAAAATTCACCAATTGAAAATAAAGTTAACATACGACTTTCAAATCTTTACTATAAACAGAATAGAATAGATGAGTCAATAGAAAAATTAAAAGAAGTTCTTGCAAACAATCCCACACCATTCCAATATAAATATTCTTTTGCATGGTTACGGCACTTAAAGACACAAAAAATAGCACAAAAGAAAAAAAATGCCAAGAGAGACAGAACAAAAAGAAGATGGATTTGGTCGCACCAAACCTGAGAAATTAAAACCTGATGGAAGCCACGACAGGCAGCATCA
>CAZCUO010000020.1:0-7457 GCA_964502135.1 uncultured bacterium | reverse complement strand
TTTTCATCCACTCCTGCTTTAGCATGAATGGTTAATGATTTCTCTTTTAAAATGTTTTTAATTTCCCTTGCATATTCAATTTTTTTCTTCTTTTTCTCCTCTTCTCTTTTCTTTCTTTCTTCTAAAATTTTCAAATTTTTTTCTGTTGCTTCAATAGCATAACCATAAGGAATCAAAAAATTTCTTGCAAATCCATCTTTAACTTCTTTTATCTCACCTTTTTTCGCTTTTGTCTCAAAATCTTTTATAAAAATAACTTTCATTTTTCACCTCATATTTTTACAAATGGTAAAAATCCAACAAATCTTGCCCTTTTAATTGCTTTTGCAAGTTGTCTTTGATGCTTTGCACATGTGCCTGTTTGTTTTGCTGATATTATTTTGCCTCTTGGAGTAATATATCTCCTTATCCTTCCTATATCCTTATAGTCAATTTCATCAATTCCTTCCTGACAAAACTTACAAATTTTCTTCCTCTTCTTCATTTTCTATTTCCTCCTTTTCTTCAATAATTTCAATATTTGGTTTTTCTAAAAATTGGAATCTTTCAACTCTTACTTCAATGACAGACCTTTTTTCCTTCTCATCTGTCTCCCAACTTCTATATTGTAATGATCCTTCAACAAATATTAAATTCCCTTTTCTTAAATATTCAGCACATATCTCTGCCTGTTTCCCCCAAACAACAAGATTTAAATAACATGTGTCTTCTTTCTTTTCTCCTTTTGTTAGATATTCTCTATTTACTGCAAGACCAAATGTAGCAACTGCTGTGCCAGTAGGTGTATATCTTAATTCAGGATCCCTTGTTAATCTACCAATTAAAAAAACTTTATTCAGATATGGTCCCGGCATTTAATTCCTCTGCAAATTTTAACTTTTTTCTTTGCAAAATTAAATATCTTAAAATATTCTCTCTTCTATAAAAATTTTCTTCTATTTTTGAAATTTTATCTGGAGTGGATTTTATATAAAAAAGATAATAAATTGCATCCTGTTTTTTCTTTATGGGATAAGCAAGTGTTCTCCGCCCTAAATTTTCTTTTTTAATTATTTCAGCACCATGTTTCAACATACTTCTCTCAATAAAATCAATTTCTTTATTAAATTCTTCCTCACTCATTTCACTATTTATCAAAAAACAAAATTCATAATTTCTAATCATTATTTTCTCCTTTTTATTTTTATTATACTGATAAAAACTAAAAAGTCAACTAAAAAGGAAGGCCTTGATATTAAAAATTTTATATTTCTCTAAATTTTACTCTTGTTATCAAGGTCCCAGAAATTTCATAAGACCCCATCTGTTTATATTGAGTAAATTGCCCCAAGTCAATTTTTTCTTTAAAGTTCTCTGCTTTTATAACAAACTCTTCATCAATAACTTTCCCTTTTTCAATATCAAAAATTATATTCCCACTTACTTTTATTTCGTGTCTTCCAAGTGAAAGGGAAATATATGCCTTGTTTTCTTCAACTTTATTCAATGTATAAACAATTTTACCTTTTCTAAATATCATAGGAACAATTACTTCTTTTTCCCAAAAGTCACCTATTTTTAATTTTCTATCTGGGAAAACTGGTCTAAAAGATTCCCAATAAGAATTAAATTCATTTGAATCAAATTTTGAAAAATCAACTTTTATAGGTAATCTATCAAAACCTGGAATATAGTCAGCCAGACTCTTTTGAATTATTTTAAAAAACTCATATGATGCTTCCTGAAGTCCAGAACTTTCTACAATTTCACCTTTTGGATTAATTTTTAAAATTGCTTCTTTTGCTCCAATATCAACTTTTATATCATTATAACTTCCACTTAAATATTTCCATCTAATAATCCCATTTCCATTTTCATCAACTTCTTCAACAATTTGAGAAAAATTAATTATTGTTTTTCTTTTCCTCTCACCCATATCTTGATTTCCAATTTTTAACCTTTCTGTATTTTCTATCCTAAGAGAATATGAAGTTGTGTCTCCTTTCTTAAATATATACTTTAAATCATACTCAACTTCTGTTTTCTCTTCCATTTGCTCTTCCAACTTTTCCTGTCCATAAAGTGAAAAAATTAAAAAAAGCACAATCAAAAATAAAATTTTTTTCATATTTCACCTCCATTTTTTCCATACTACATGTCCATCAAGATATAAAATATTTATTCCATTTAAATGAAAAAATTCACTCCAACCACTTGATTTCAAAGGAGGGTCAGCAAGTAACCATATTTCAGTTGCACCTATTTTCCCTTCATCATCAACAAAGTGTCCATCTATAAGCATACCTTTAACTCCTGGATGACCTGGTGGAGGATTTGTGTGAATGATATAAGTTGTATGAGGTAAAACAGTGCCTCCAAGATAATCCTCAGAAAATTTCTCTAAATACCTTTTGCCCTCAGGACAGTAATAATAATCAGGAGAAACAGGCCAATTCATAATATCAATCTTATATAATTCTCTCTCAAAAATTGGTCTAATGAAATTCGTCCAGTTAATATAACAAAAAGGAAATTCTTCTGCTATTCCAACTTCTCTTGGAGGTATTCTACCATCATAATCATTTGCATATATAACAAACCCTTGATAGATTTGTTTTAAATTATTAATACAAGTTGTTTGCCTTGCTTTCCCTCTTGCCCTACTTAATGCAGGTAAAAGCACACCAGCAAGAATTGAAACGATGGCAATTGTGACGAGTAATTCTATCAAAGTAAAACCACATTTTTTCATTTTGTCTCCTTTAAAATTTTCATATATATTGATGTGACCATTTCAGTGAAATTCATCTCTTTTATTTTAAAATCACTTTCAGAAAATAATCTGTTATAATTTATGTCAAAAAAATTCAAAGAAACTCTATTTTTATCCTTTTCAGCATTTAGTATTATAGAATTAGGTAAGAAATTTGAAACTTTGATTTCTCTTTCTGGAACAGAATAAGTCAAAATTAACTCAGTTTTGTCCTTTCCTATAACTTTAACTTTGCTGAATGTCCAAAATTTATCAAAAATTTCAATATTTATATTCCCATTTTTATAAGGATAATTATAGATAAATGTTTTTAAGTTGTCTCTTTTACTTTCCTTTTCAAATTTAATTTTTTCCTTAATTTCACTTTCTTTTAGTGTAAGATATTCAAAGAAAAATGAGAGAAAATTTATAGGTAATATTCCTTTATTTATCTCTTGAGATTTCTGCGATTTAATAAAATTATCAATATTTTCCTTTTTATCATTCATAATTATTCCAAGAGAAGGAATAAGCATTTGCACATCATTTTTAATTTGAGAAAACACAAAACTTTCTATGTCTGTAAAAATATAAATGTATAAGTAATCAAATTCAAATTTTTCTGATTCAGGAGAAACCTTACCTCTAAAATAGCCATTTATTTTTAAACACTGTGGTAAACTTTTTTGAAATATTTTATAAAATGGATTTTGCAAAATTCTTAGTGTTTCATCCGAAAAAATAAGTTCACCATTTATTTTGCTTTCAATTGTTTCTATTCTTAAAAATTGTGCCTTTTCTTTTAAATTTTTCAATTGATCAAAAAAATTATTTATTACCTCATCTGAAAAACAAAGAAAAGCAAAAATTAAAAATATAAAAATTGTTTTAAATTTCAACATTTTCCTCCTCCATATTTAAATCAAACTTAAAAAGTTCAACAATTTTTCTTATTTCATCTGTAAATTCTATTGTTTCAACTATTGGTATTCTATCTCCTGTATTATTAATCTTAATATCTTTTCCAGTTTCTAATTTTTTAACTTCTTTTTTCCCTTTATCCTTCAAAGGAACTATATTTACTTTTTTAACTGAATCTATTTTTGCAATAAAATTTTTTTCTTCTTTTGAAATTTCAACTAAATTTTTCACTTCATTATTAAATTGGCTCTTAGTAAATAAAATGTAAAGATTTAATAAAAAAAGAAAAATTGCCACAGATAAAAAAGCATATTTTATTTTGAATGAAATGTAGTTTTTTCTTTCTATAACTTTAAGATATTTTTCAAATTTACCTATAATATCAACACCCTCAATGTCAATTTTTTCATAATCTTTCTTTAGTAAATTTAAATAGTATTCAATTTTATGAAATTTGTTTTCCATTTTTTACCCCTATATATTTAGTTCCATTTTAAACTAAAAAGGTTCATTTTTTTCAATTAATTTTTTCAAAATCTTTTTTGCTTTAAATAATCTTGACTTAACAGTCCCTTCCTTTATACTTAAAATTTCAGAAATTTCCTTTATTGAATATTCTTCAAAATAAAAAAGGATTAAAACTTCACTATACTTTGAAGGCAGTTTTCTTAAAGCAGATCTTACTTTTTCTTTTAGTTCCTCATCATTATGTGAAGATATTTTTTGTATTTTTACAAAAAGGGGTTTTTTCCTATTTCTTTTGTAAATTATATTCATCATTATCCTATAAATCCATGTATAAAAAGTAGAATTTTCCTTAAATTTTTTTATTCCAAGATATGCTTGTAGGTATGTCTCCTGTAAAATATCTTCTGCCTCTTCTGGACATAAAGTATATGCAATTTTGAATAATTTTTTTTCAATATTTTTTATCAAAGAAATAAAAGCATCTTTATCACCATTTTTTGCAAGATTGATTAAAATACTTTCTTTCAAATCCATTTTGACTTTTTAAGTTTTTTGAATATAATTTTATCTTATATTTTCAAAAATAAAAAAATCCAATAAAAGGAGAAAAAAATGGGAAAGGCATATTCCTTGGTACCTGAAAAGGTTGAAAAGGTTGAAACAAAATATAGGAAAATTGTCACTGAAATACCTGTCCCTGAATCAATACCAATACTTAAAAAATTGAGAAAATATGAACCTATTTCAATGACAGGTCAACCCCCTATTGTATGGGATAGAGCAATTGGAATAAATGTCTATGATAAATATGGAAATATGTTTCTTGATTTTTCTTCTGGTGTTCTTGTTGCAAATGCAGGACATGCAAATAAATATGTAATAGATGAAATTAAAAAAGTTCTTGAAAAACCTCTTTTACACAATTATTGCTTCCCATCTGAAATAAGAGCTATACTTGTTGAAAAAATTGCATCTTTATCACCTGAACCTTTAAAAAAAGTATTTTTATTAACAACAGGAGCAGAGGCGATAGAATGTGCGATTAAATTATCAAGAACTTATGGAAAAAAGAAGAATAAAAAGGTTATCATTTCTTTTGAAGGTGCATTTCATGGTAGAACTCTTGGTGCTCAACTTGTTGGAGGAATTCCATCTTTAAAAGAATGGATAGTCAATCCAGACCCTGATATAATACAAGTACCTTTTCCAGGGGATCCAAGATGTAAAGATAAAAGTTTTGACTTATTTTTGAGAAAATTGAGAGAAAATAATATAGAGGAAAAAAGTGTCTGTGCTGTGATAAGTGAAACATATCAAGGTGGAAATGCCTCTTTTATGCCGGTGGAATATGCTAAAAATTTAAGAGAATGGTGCAATAAAAATGATGTTATTTTAATTTTTGATGAAGTCCAGGCAGGATTTGGAAGAACTGGAACTTTATGGGGATTTGAACATTATGGAATAATTCCTGATATTTTCGTTCTCGGGAAAGGTATTTCAAGTTCTCTTCCTATATCTGCAGTTGTTGGAAAAAAACAAATTATGGATCAATATGAACCTGGAACAATGACCAGTACACATACAGGAAATCCATTATGCTGTGCTTCAGCAATTGGAAGTATAAAATATATTGTTGAGAATAAATTATGGGAAAATGCAGAAAGAATGGGCAAAATATTTGAAAGAGAGTTGCAAAAGTTAAAAAAATATCCATGTGTTGGATTTATCTGTGGTAAAGGACTTGTATGGGGATTACATATAGTAAAAGAAAATACAGAACAACCAGACCCAGAGAAAGCATTTAAAATTGTGGAAAGATGTTATAAAAAGGGACTACTGCTTTTTGCACCTGTCGGCTATAAGGGAGCAACAATTAAAATAAATCCACCATTAATAATTAATGAAGAGGCAATTTTGGAAGGTTGTAGTGTAATAGAAGAAGCAATTAAGGAGGTCTCTTAATGGATATAAAAAAATTGATTGAGGAGAATATTGAAGATACAAAAAATTTTCTTAAAGAATTAATAAAATTTGAGAGTATTTCTGGATATGGAGAAGAAGAAATACAAAATTTTATATATGAGAAATTTAAGAATTTTGGGGAATGCAAATTAGTTGAAATAGATGAGGAAATTAAAAAAGACCCTGAATATACTTTTACTGATATAGAACTTGATTATTCCAAAAGAAAAAATTTGGTCCTTGAAATTGGTAAAAATAAAGGATATAAACTTATTTTAAATACTCATTCTGATATTGTTCCTGCAAAAAATTGGGAAAAAGCATTTATTCCTGAAGAAATTGATAATTTTATCTATGGAAGAGGTGCATGTGATGCAAAAGGTCAGATTGCTTCAATTTATCTTGCTTTAATTATTTTAAAACAGATGAATATTGAAATTAATGGGAAAATTATTGTTGAAATTGTTATTGAAGAAGAAATTGGAGGAAATGGCTCTTTATCGTTGATAAGAAAAGGATATTTAGGAGATGGAGTAATTGTTTTTGAACCAACTGAATTAAAAATAACACCAGCAAATAGAGGTGCTTTATGGTTTAAATTAGAAATTGAAGGCAAAAGCGTTCATATGGGCAAAATTTGGGAAGGGGTAAATGCAATAGAAAAATTTTGTTATCTCTACCCCAAATTAAAAGAATATGAAAAAAGATTGATTGATGAAAGCAAAAATGTTCCTTTATTTGAAAAATATAAACAACCAGTTCAGTTGAATTTTGGAATTATTAAAGGTGGGATTTGGCCAAGTATGGTCTGTGGAAAAGTTGAAATTGAGGGAGGAATTGGATTTTTACCAAATAAAACAATAAATGAGATAAAAAAAGAATTGGAAGATGTGATTAAAAATTGTGGTGACAGTTGGATTTCTTCTCATTATAAACTTACATTTCCTAAATTACATAACGATTCATATTCAATTCCACAAAATCACATACTTGTTCAAAAAATTTATGAGGCCTTTAAAGATACTGGGAATTCTCCATGTATTGAGGGGTTTATAGCAAGTTGTGATGCAAGATTATTTAACAAAATTGGGAATATGCCTGTAGTAGTTTTTGGTGCTGGTTCTCTTGATGATGCACATTCAGACCATGAAAAAATAAATATAAATGAGATAAAAGTTGTTTCTGAGACAATAGTAAGAACAATAATGAAACTAATGGGAGGATAAGATGATAAAACTTGGAATAATAGGACTTGGCAAATTTGGAACAAATATATTAAATACTTATCTTCAACTTGAACAAGAAGGATTATGCAAAATTGTTGCGGTTTGTGATATTAATGAAAAAATTCTTGAAGAAAAAACAAAAAAATATA
>CAZCUO010000019.1:0-23096 GCA_964502135.1 uncultured bacterium | reverse complement strand
ACATTAATTTCTTTCAGATATTTTTTTACAAGGAAAGTTATGTTTGTTAAATATACAAAGGGATTTATAATTTTCCCAGGTGGATTTGGAACACTTGATGAATTTACAGAAGCAATAACTCTAATTCAGACAAAAAGAATTCATAAATTTCCTGTAATTTTAATGGATAGTGAATATTGGGAAGGTTTTATAAAATGGATGAATGAAGTTCTTTTAAAAAGAGGGTATATTGATAAAGAAGACCTGAAAATTTTTAAAGTTGTAAATGAACCAGAAGAAGCAGTAAAAATTATAGAAAATTTTTATAAAAAAAGATATTAATCCTTTTTACTTTTTAGAAGGTATGAAAGATCTGTTAAAGAATATCTAAACTAAAAATTATACCACCAAATGTAATCTGATTTTAGCCAGTGAACCATTTAATAATTCTTTTTTAAAAGGATGTGAATATGAAATAAGACAACTTTTTAATCTAAGATATTCAGAAAAATGAGATGAGCCAGACACAAAATTTTTGACAACCGCCAATTTTTTGACCATGTTCTTCCTCTATCAGAACTTACTGTATAAACAACTTTTGAATAACTTCTATCTGCATGATTTTTACATTCAAGAAATACACATATAAGTTTGCCTGAAGGAAGTAAAACAACATTAGGAAAGGCCTCATAGATACTATCATCCCTGCTAACAATAAATTTTTCCATTTTCTCCTCCTATCTAAATTGGGCTATTGTGTTTCAATTTATTATTCTTAAGACCAAAAAATTTTTTCAATTGGTGAATTTTAAAATTAGAAAATACTGCGATACCATCTTCTACAAAAAAACCAATCTGTCCAGAATTTTTATTCATGGTAAGGGCACAGAGCAAAATTTTATCGTCTAAACTGAATTCCACATATGGTCCTGATACAATTAGATGCAAATGATATCTTTTCTCCCTCTGAAAAGAAAAATAATTTGATTGAACCAAGTTTCTTCCTCTTGTAAGTAATTTAATGTTTTTTTTCGGCATATATACAGGATTATGAAATATACGAACCAATTCAACTATATTTAAATCAGGCTTGCAAAAAATAAAAGTTGCTTCATCCGAATCTTTATCACTACGGAATAAAATACCAAAATTATGTGCACTTTTATATTCAATTTCACCCTCTATAATAAAATTTGCTAAACTTTTTGGTAAAAGGAAAGTTCCCATCCCTGGTTCACAAATTCCTTCTAATCTATAATTCTTTGTTCTCCAGATGCCATAATTTATATTTACTTTATTAATAATGGAAGAAAAATTAATAAAAGATGTTTTTTCTATTCTACTTTTCCAACCACTAAAAGAACTCAATATTAAAGAACCATCTTCTTTTATTTTAACCTCCTTAGGAGGCACAAGAGCAAAGATGTAAGGATTATTTGGAATCCAGTCAGCAATAGTCCGATTCCAATGGAACATAAGTATTTTCCCTTTCCAATAACAAGGCCTGAAGGCAGAATTGGGAGGAGGTAAGATGATATTATTTTCTGGTCTTCTATAAGGCCCTTCTAATTTATCTGCAATATAGTAAACACTATACCCACATTCAGGTAAATGTCCTGTTAGATAATATTTTTTTCCTATTTTTATTAAAGAAGGAACCTCAAAATCAAAACTTATTCTCGGTGTATGCAAAGGTGAACACACTTTCCAATTGTATCCATCTTGAGAAATCAGATGGGCTACACATCCTCGCCTACTTAAAGGTCCTTTATTTTCTCTTGCACTAACCAGAGCATGTAAAACACCATTTTCTTCAAATACAAATGGGTCCCGCCAATCAACCCCTGTAGGACCAATTTTACTTTCATACCATCTTTTGTCAGCGATAGAGACTGGATTTTTAGACCATTTTTCCCAATTTACAAGGTCATCTGATATTGCCAAACCAACCCTCTGAAAAAGTCCTTCCTCTAGTTTAGAAAGACCTGTATATAACATAAAAAACTTTTTTTTATAACGGAAAACGCCCATTGTCCATATCTGGTCATCATCAAATTCTCCTGGATTTCCTACATGAATTGCGTTAGGTAAAGGTTGCCACTCAAATCCATCTTTTGAAACTATATGGGAAACCACATCATGAGATGGAAGATTAAGATGAAAAATATGGAAATATCCTTTATGAAAAATTACTTCTACATCTCCAAGTTCTGTTGCCGAAAACCAACCTGAAGGTATATAAATCATAATTCACCTTTGATCTTAAATTGTATTTTTTACATTCTTCATAAAGTTTAGGGCCTGCTTTTTTGTGAATTGCTCCTGCAACACCACCACCAGGAGCAAGATATTTATTCGCAGCATTTACTATAACTTCTATATCATTTTGCTCAGTTATATCACCCTTTACACATTCTATTTCAATATTGTTGATTTTTACCATATTTTTAAGTATTATATAAAAATCAAAAGGAGAAGTCAATGGTTTATAGAAGATTTGGAAATACAAAAGTTTTAGTTTCCATACTTGGATTTGGTGCAATGCGTTTACCCACAAAGGAGATTAATGGGAAAAAAGAAATTGATGAGGATTTATCAATAGAAATCATTAAAAAATCTTATGAACTTGGGATTAATTATTTTGATACTGCTTATGGATATTGTGAAGGAAAAAGTGAAATAATTCTTGGTAAAGCAATAAAAGGATTTAGAGATAAAATTTATATTTCAACTAAATCTCCTATTTGGAATATAGAAAAAAGAGAGGATTTTAGAAGAATTCTTGAAGAACAATTAAAAAAACTTGATGTTAATTATATTGATTTTTACCATTTTCACTCTTTAAACTGGCAGAATTTCAATGAAAAAGTTTTGAAACTTAATTTAATAGAGGAAGCAATCAAAGCAAAAGAGGAAAGACTTATAAAACATATTTCTTTTTCATTTCATGATAAGCCAGAAAATATGCTAAAAATTGTTGAAAGTTGTGATATTTTTGAAACTGTTTTATGCCAGTATAATTTACTTGATAGAAGCAATGAAAAAGTTATTGAAGAAGTTGCAAAAAGAGGAATTGGAGTTTCTGTTATGGGACCTGTTGGAGGAGGAAGGCTTTCAGATTTTCCCTATTTAATGAATGTTTTTAAAGAAAAATATAAATCACCAGTTGAAATAGCATTAAAATTCGTTTTTTCAAATAAAAATGTTTGTGTAGCACTATCTGGAATGAACTCAATAGAAATGGTTGAGGAGAATGTGAGAATTGCTAATAGTCAAGATTATTTAACTGAAACTGAGATAAAGTTAATAGAAGAAATTATAAATCAAAGAAGGAAAGAAGGAGAAATCCCATGTACAGGATGTAATTACTGTCTTCCTTGCACTCAAAATATACCAATTCCTCATATCTTTTATTTGTTTAATCATTTTATCTTGCTTGGTTCTGAAAAAATGAAACAAGCATACCAAAATATAGGTTTAAAGGATGAAAAGAAAAAAGCAGATAGTTGTATTGATTGTGGAAAATGTGAAGCAAAATGTCCCCAAAAAATTAAAATAAGGGAAAACTTAAGGAAAATTCATAAAATTTTCTCATCTTAGAAATTATGGAAAAATATGATGTAATTGTTATAGGTGGAGGTCATGCTGGAATTGAAAGTGCTCTTGCTTGTAAAAAAATGGGTATAGATGTTTTACTTATTACATTTGATAAAGAAAAAATTGGATATATGTCATGTAATCCTGCAATAGGCGGAGTAGGAAAAGGTCAACTTGTTAAAGAGATTGATGCTTTAGGTGGTGAAATGGCAAAGGCAACAGATAAAACTGGAATACAATTTAGAATATTAAATAGTTCAAAAGGACCTGCTGTTTGGTCAAGTAGAGCACAGGTGGATAGAAAAAAATATAATGAGTATATGAAAAATAAAATTTTAGAAAATGTAGAGGTTGTTGAGGCAGAGGTAACTGATTTGATAATTGAAAATAAGATTGTTAAAGGAGTTGAGATAAATAATGAAAAAATAATAGAATCAAAATGTGTAATAATTGCAACTGGAACTTTTTTAAATGGTTTAATTCATATAGGTCTTAAAAGTTTTCCAGGAGGAAGAATAGAAGAGAAAAAAGTTAGTATTAAACTTGCAGAGAAATTAAAAGAAATAGGATTTGAAATTTTAAGATTTAAAACAGGAACATGTGCACGACTTGATGGTAATTCAATTGATTTTTCAGTTTTAATTCCTCAATATGGAGATAATCCACCAAGACCTTTTTCATTTTCAACAGAGAAATTGGAAATTGAGCAGAAACCTTGTTATATTACCTATACAAATGAGAAGACACACAAAATTATTAAAGAAAATCTTGATAGGTCTCCTTTATTTACAGGAAAAATAAAAGGAACAGGTGTTAGATATTGTCCATCAATAGAAGATAAAGTCGTTAAATTCCCGCATCACCAAAGGCATCATGTATTTTTAGAGCCAGAAGGAAGAGATATTAATATTTATTATCCAAATGGTATTTCAACAAGTTTGCCAATTGATGTTCAGGATGAATTTATACATACAATTAAAGGACTTGAAAATGTTAAAATTTTAAGATATGGGTATGGAATTGAGCATGATGTAGTAAATCCTTTGCAAATATATCCAACACTTGAAACAAAGATTGTTGGAAATCTCTTTCTTGCAGGCCAGATAAATGGAACAACAGGTTATGAGGAGGCAGCAAGTCAAGGTTTAATTGCGGGGATAAATGCATCTTTAAAAGTAAAAAATGAAAAACCATTAATTTTAGATAGAACTAAAAGTTATATAGGTGTTTTAATAGATGATTTAACAACAAAGGGAACAAATGAACCATATAGAATGTTTACTTCAAGGGTTGAATATCGCCTTATGATTAGAGAAGATAATGCTGACATTAGATTGAGAGAAATTGGTTATAAACTTGGACTTGTTAGTAAAGAAGAATGGGAAAAAACAAGAGAAAAAATTGAAAATATTGAAAAACTGAAAAAAATTCTTAAAAGTAAAAGTATTCTTGTTGAGGGAAAGAAAATTACACTTTTTGAATACATTAGAAGACCTGGTATTAAAATAAAGGATTTTGAGATTGCGAAAGATTTTAAAGAGGATGTTATTTTTACAACAGAAGTAGATATTAAATACTCACCATATATTGAAAGGAATATAAAGGAAATAGAAGAATTTAAAAATCTTGAGAAAATAAAAATACCAGAGGATATTGATTATAAAAAAATTCCAGGACTATCCCTTGAAATAATAGAAAAATTATCAAAGATAAAACCACTAAATCTCGCACAAGCAAGTAGAATTCCAGGAATAACTCCTTCAGCAATCTCAATCCTTATGGTCTACCTAAAAAAAATTACCATTTGACAAAAAAAAATTTCGTGTTACAATTAATAAAAAAATAACACTAAAAGGAGGTGAAGTATGATTAAGAGATTTATAATTATGTTTTTTTTAATTTCACTTTTTGTTTATAAATACTCGTTTTCTGCCCATCCTTTGATTACAGACGATACAGGTACTCAGGGAAAAGGGAATTGGCAAATTGAATTAAATGGGGAATTTGAATATGATAAAAATGAGGTAAAATCATGGACAAAAGAGATAGATACAGTTATTTCTTATGGTCTTACAAATAAAACAGATTTAGTTTTGGGTATTCCTTATTTATTTTTGAAAGAAAAAGAAAATGGAGTTTTAACTTTAGATGAAGATGGAATTGGTGATATTTCACTTGAATTAAAATATAGATTTTATGAAAAAAAAGATCTCTCATTTGCTTTAAAACCAGGAATTTCATTTCCAACAGGCAATGATGATAAAGGACTTGGAGGAGGAGAAATTACATATGGAATTTTATTTATAGCAACAAAGAAATTTAAAAATAGTACATTCCATTTTAATTTGGGATATACAAGAGATGAAAGCACAGAAAGAGAAAATCTTTATTATATATCAGTTGCTTGTGAAATACCAGTAAATGAAAAATTAAGATTTGTTACTAACTTATCAGGAGATTCAAATGAAGAAGAAGATGATACTCCGATTTTAATTGGTATAATTGGTTTAATTTACTCACCAAGAGAAAATTTTGATATTGCATTTGGTTTAAAATTTGGATTAAATAGTGACTCGCCAGATTTTTCAATTTTACCTGGAATAACTTTTAGATTTTAAAATGGAGGTGAAATGTGAAAAAATTTTTAATTTTTTTAAATTTAGTATTTTTTAATCTTGTTTTTGCTCATTTTGGCATGATTATACCTTCAAGTGATATAGTTGAGAAAAAAGAGAAAGCAAATATAAATTTAAAGATTTTATTTGCTCATCCATTTGAAGGGAAAACAATGGAAATGGAAAAGTTAGAAGATTTTGGTGTTTTATTTAGGGGAGAAAAAATATCTTTATTGAATGAAATTAAGGAAACAAAATTTAAGTTTTATTCTGATGAAAAAGCAAATAAGGGTTGGTATTTAAATTATACATTGAAAAGACCAGGTGATTACATTTTTTACTGTATACCAAAGCCATATTTTGAACCAGCAGAGGATAAATATATAGTCCATTATACAAAAGTTATAGTTAATGGATTTGGAATGGAAGAAAGTTGGGATAAAGAAGTTGGACTTAAAGTTGAAATTGTTCCACTTGTAAGACCATATGGAATTTATACAGGAAATATTTTTTATGGAATTGTTAAATTTAATGGGAAGCCAGTCCCTTTTTGTAATGTTGAGATTGAATATTTTAATGAAAAAGGAATAATTAAAGCACCATATACTCCTTTTATAACCCAAGTTGTAAAAACAGATTCAAATGGTGTATTTTTTTATTCATTTCCTAAAAGTGGATGGTATGGTTTTTCTGCAATTTGTACAGATGAAAAAAAGATAAATGGCAAAGAAGTTGAAGTTGCCGGTGTTTTATGGGTTAAAGTATATGATATGAAATAAAATGCATATTTCAGAAGGAGTTCTTTCTGGTTCTGTTCTTGCAAGTGGTGGGGTTTTAGCAATAGCAGGGACAGTGATTGGACTAAAAGATTTAAAAGGAGAGGATTTTGTAAAAGTTTCACTTTTATCCTCTTCTTTTTTTGTTGCTTCTTTGATACATGTTCCTTTTGGTCCATCAAGTGCCCATCTTGTTTTAAATGGTTTAACTGGAATTATTCTTGGATGGAAAAGTTTTCCTGCAATTTTAGTATCATTATTTTTACAGGCAATTTTATTTCAATTTGGTGGTTTAACTACACTTGGGATAAATACATGTAATATGGCAATACCAGCAGTTATATCCTATTATTTATTCAGACCAATTATTAAAAAAAATTATTTTCTTTCAGGTTTTCTATCAGGATTTTTTTCAATTTTATTTAGTTGTGTATTTGTCGCCATATCATTAATTTCTACAAATCAATATTTTTTAAATATTGCAAAAACGATTTTAATGGTCCATTTACCAGTTGCATTTATTGAAGGTGTAATAACAGGTTTTATTCTGACATTTTTGAAGAAAACAAAATCTGAGATAATAGGAGGATGAAATGAAAAAAATAGTTGTTCTATTTTTACTGTCTACAATTTTGAGTTTTGCACATAAGATTAATTTGTTTTTATATAAAGAAGGGAATAAAATTTTTGTTGAAGGTTATTTTTCAGATGGTGTTCCAGCAAAAAATTCAATTGTTGAAATTTATAATGAAAAAGAAGAAAAAATAATTGAAGGGAAAACAGATGAAAAAGGGATATATTCATTTGATGTTCCAGTATGTGAAAAAATAAAGGTAATTCTTACAGGTGATATGGGTCATAAAGTAGAAAAAGAAATGAAAATTACAGAGAAAAAATTGTTGAAAAAAGAAATAGAAAACAAAAAAATAGAAGTTGAAAAGAAAGTAAATTTAATTGATAAGGAAGAGATAGGGAAAATTATTGAAGAAAGTGTTGAAAAAGCAATTTGTCCTTTAATTAAAGAAATACAGAAAGAAAAGGAAAAAGCAAGGATTATGGATATTATAGGTGGCATTGGCTACATTTTTGGAATATTTGGAATTTATCTTTATTTTTCAAGAAGATGAAATTTTATAAGAAAATAGAAGATATAGACCCAAGATTGAGATTTCTTATTTGCTTTTTTTATTCTATTTTTGTTGCAATTGAGAAGGATTTTTCTCTCTTTTTTTATTACCTATTATTACCATTTTTTCTTTTACCCTTTATTAATGAATTTAAAAAATTTTTAAAAGGTTTTTTTTCTGTTAACTTTTTTATTTTTCTCTGCTGGCTTTTCCTTCCTTTTAGTATTCCAGGAAAAGTTATCTTTAAAATATTGAAATTTAACATCACTTATGAAGGAATTAAATACACATTTTTAATGACAATTAAGGCAAATTTAATTTTTATAACCAACTACATTTTAATTTTTTCATCACATCCAGTTAGAATTGTTCATGCTTTACAGCATCTTTATATACCTCAAAAACTTATTAATCTTCTTTTTTTCACAATAAGATATATTCCTGTAATTGAAAATGAAAAAAATAAAATTGAAAGGGCAATGAGATTAAGATGTTTTAAACCAGAAACAGATTTGCATACTTATAAAACAATTGGAAATTTTGTAGGGCAGATAATTTTAAGATCATATGAAAGGAGTAAAAGAATTTATAAAGCAATGGTTTTAAGGTGTTTTTCAGGAATTTTTTGGGTTTATTATCATTTCAAATGGTCAAAAAAAGATACATACATTTTAATTTCTGCTATAATTTATTTTTCAATTATTTTTTATTTAAAATGGAACCGATTATAAAACTTGAAAATGTAAGTTTTTCTTATCCTGAAAGAGGGATTATTTTTGAAGATTTAAATTTTGAAATATATAAAGGTGATAGAATTGGAATAAAGGGAGCAAATGGTTCAGGAAAAACAACACTCCTTTATATAATTGTTGGACTATTAAAACCTCAGAAAGGAAAAGTTATAATATTGGGAAAAAATATGGAAAAGGAAAATGATTTTTATGAAGTCAGAAAGAAAATTGGTTTTTTATTTCAAGATTCTGATGACCAGTTATTTTATCCAACAGTTGAAGAGGATATTGCTTTTGGACCATTAAATTTAAAAATAGAAAGAAGAAAAGTTAGAGAAATCGTTGATAAAACAATTAAAGAACTTGGAATAGAGAATTTAAGAAAAAGGATTACAGGAACTCTTTCATATGGTGAAAAGCGTATTGTGGCAATTGCAACTATTTTTTCTATGGAACCAGAGATTTTACTTCTTGATGAACCAACATCAGGACTTGATGAAGATACTGAAGAAAAAATAAAGAAAATTCTTATTTCAAAAAAAGATATTACATTATGTATTGTTTCCCATGAGATTAATTTTATAAGGGATGTTTGCAACAAGATATATTTACTTGAAAATGGGAAATTAAAACAGATAAATTTTTGATTTCCCTCTCTTTTTTTAATATAATAAATAAGGTGAATAAAATGAAAAAAATAGAAGTTTATGATACAACTTTAAGGGATGGTAGTCAAGGAGAGAATATATTTTTTACATTGAATGATAAGATTAAAATTGCTGAAAAACTTGATGAGTTTGGTATTGATTTTATAGAAGGTGGCTGGCCTGGGTCAAATCCAAAAGATATCGCTTTTTTCAATAAAATAAAAAATAAAAAGTTTAAAAATAGTAAAATTGTTGCTTTTGGAAGTACAAGAAGAAAGAATTATACTGTTGAAAAAGACCCTTTTATAAAAAAACTTCTTGAAAGTGAGACAGAATATATAACAATTTTCGGGAAATCTTGGGATTTACATGTTAAAGATGTTTTAAAAATTTCTCTTGATGAAAATTTAAAACTCATTGAAGAAACAATTGAATTTCTTACAAAACATGATAGGAAAGTATTTTTTGATGCAGAACATTTTTTTGATGGATATAAAAATAATCCAGAATATGCATTAAAAACAATAATTGTTGCAGAAAATTCAGGGGCTTTAAGAATAGTTCTATGTGATACAAATGGAGGGAGTTTGCCATTTGAGATTGAAGATATAATAAAAAAAGTTAAAGAAAAAATAAAAATACCAATTGGAATTCATACTCATAATGATTCTTCTCTCGCAGTAGCAAATACAATTGCAGCAGTTAAAAGTGGAGCAACTCATGTTCAGGGGACTATAAATGGGTTTGGTGAAAGGTGTGGTAATGCTGATTTAACATCTATTATTCCAATACTTCAGATAAAAATGAGATATAAATGTATTCCTGATGAAAAACTTGTTCATTTAACAGAAATATCAAGATTTGTTTATGAAGTTGCAAATATAGTTCCTCTAAATAATCAACCATTTGTAGGAATAAGTGCATTTGCTCACAAAGGAGGAGTTCATATTGATGCAGTAAGTAAAAATCCTTTAACATATGAGCATATAGATCCTAAAATGGTTGGCAATGAAAGAAGAATTTTAATATCTGAACTTTCTGGGAAAAGCACAATTTTGCAGAAATTTAAAGGATATAAACTTGAAGAAAAACCAAGGATTTTAAAAAAATTATTAAATATGGTTGGAGAACTTGAAAAAGAAGGTTATCAATTTGAGGCAGCGGAAGGGTCATTTGAATTAATGGTTAGGAAGGCACTTGGTAAATACAAAAAACTTTTTGAGGTTGAAGGATTTAGAGTAATAGTTGAAAAAAGAGGAAGAAAGGTTATATCAGAAGCAACAGTTAAAGTAAAGATGGGAAAACTTATTGAACATACAGCCAGTGAAGGAAATGGGCCTGTAAATGCTCTTGATAATGCTTTAAGGAAGGCACTTGAGAAATTTTATCCAGAAATAAAAGAGATGAGATTGACTGACTATAAGGTAAGAATTTTAAAACCAGAAAAGGCAACAGCAGCAGTTACAAGAGTTATTATTGAATCTACAGATGAAAAAGATACATGGGGGACAGTTGGTGTATCTGAAAATATAATTGAAGCATCTTGGAAAGCACTTCTTGATAGTTTTGAATATAAAATTTTAAAAACTCGTTAAGTTCTGTAAGAGGGTGGTTTTGGATTTAAAAATTCAACAATTTCTTTCCTTATAGCCCACGCAAACCAGAAATTTCCATATGGTGAATAATGGCCAAATACTTGAGCACCTGCTCTTGAAATATACAATCTTGAAAGAAATTTATCAACTCCTATTTTGTAGAGTTTATGCTCTTCTTTTGTTTTTTTAAGGGTATCAATGAAATAAAATTTGTTTTCTTTTAAATATTTTATCAATTCAAAATCAAATCTTTCATTTTTTTCTATGTATTTTTTACATGTAGGTGCATCATAACTTAAAATTATTATTAGTTTCCTTTTATTTTCCTCAATCCATTTTTTAAGTTTTTCAAGAATATATATTGTTGATTTAATTCCATAGGTTATATGAAGTTTTTTTTGCGTCATTAATTCTTCTTTTTGGATTTCTTAAATCATCTTCATTCTTACATCTTCCAAGGTATTTCAACAAAATTTTTTAGAAAATTTGATAAAGATAGATAACAATATAAATAAAAAAGAAGGGATTGAAGATGTGGAAAATAGAGTAAAATAAAGGAAAAAAGATATAAGCAAAGATGGAACAATTGATGCTAAAGATGTGATATTATCTCTTAGGATGGCTATAAGGCTACCTATTACAATTTTAGCGCAGACATATAATTCACCTTACCCTGACTGGCTTATTTCTTTTGCCAATATGAATAATGATGATAAGTATGGATATTTCTGATGTAATACTTGTTCTTAGAAAAGCAATTGGTCTGGATTAAAACTGTGATTTTTTCTTCTTGTTAGTTATTGTTCTGAAAAATAAAATTTTATCCCTCCTTTTACTGATTTTGGAAAATAGTTTGGTTTACTCTATTATATTTTGGAAAGTTCAAACACTCCTCCATACAATTTGCGTTTTCCTTTTCCTTGATGTTTTACTTTTTATAATAAAAAAGGGTAAAATATTTATTTACTATGGAGCCAAAATATATAAGTATAAGAGGGGCAAGGGAACATAACTTAAAAAATATAAATCTTGACCTACCAAGAAATAAACTTATTGTTATTACTGGTATTTCTGGTTCTGGTAAATCATCCCTTGCTTTTGATACTCTTTATGCTGAAGGACAGAGAAGGTATATAGAAAGTTTATCTGCTTATGCAAGACAGTTTCTTGAACAAATGAAAAAACCAGATGTTGACCAGATTACAGGTCTTCCTCCTGCAATTGCAATAGAACAAAGAAAAGCAGCATCAAATCCAAGGTCAACTGTTGCAACTACAACAGAGATTTATGACTATCTAAGAGTTCTTTTTGCAAGGATTGGTATTCCCCATTGTTATATTTGTGGAAGAGTTATTACAAGACAGTCATCTTCAGAGATTATTGATAAAGTTATATCTTTCGGTAATTGCCAAATAAAAGTTCTTGCACCAGTTATAAGAGGAAGAAAAGGAGAATATAGAAAAATTTTTGAGCAGATTAAAGAAATGGGATTTTTAAAAGTAAGAGTTGATAAGAAATATTATGATGTAGATGAGGAAATAAGACTTGATAGATATAAAATCCATAATATTGAGGTATTAATTGATGAATATAATGTTGGAGATGAGGAAAAAACAAGGATTGCTGAAAGTATAGAGATGGCTTTAAAAATTGGGAAAGGAATAGTAATTCTTGAAAAAAATGGTAGAGAAATAATTTACAATGAAAATTATAGTTGTCCTACCTGTGGAATAAGTTTTGAAGAAATTTCACCAAGAATGTTTTCATTTAATAGTCCTTATGGCGCATGTCCAGAATGTAAAGGTCTTGGATTTTTAATGAAGGTTGACCCAGAACTTGTAATTCCTGATAAAACAAAGACATTTAGAGAAGGTGCAATAAAACCATGGCATGAAGTTGGTGGGAGAGGACTTTTTTGGTATTATAGAGGTTTGTTAAATGATATACTTGATGCTCTTGGAAGAGATATAGATGATAGGGTTTGTGATTTATCTAAAAAAGAACTTGATATAATTCTTTATGGCTCTGAAGAATATGGTTTTGAAGGAGTTATACCAAATCTTGAACGACTTTTCCATCAAACAGAAAGTGAATACAGAAGAGAAGAAATAATGAAATATATTAGAGAAGTAATATGTCCATCATGTAAAGGAGAAAGATTAAGACCAGAATCACTTGCAGTAAAAATAAATGGTAAATCAATTATGGATATATGCAGAATGAGTGTGGTAAAGGCAAAAGAATTTTTTGAAAATTTAAAACTTACAGAAAAAGAAAGTTTAATTGCAAAACAGATTTTAAAAGAAATTTTATCCCGTTTAAGTTTTTTGCAAGAAGTAGGACTTGATTATTTAACACTTGATAGAATGACTCATACTTTATCAGGTGGTGAAGCAGAAAGGATACACCTTGCAACTCAAATAGGGTCTGGACTTGTAGGAGTTCTTTACATTCTTGATGAACCAACAATAGGATTACACCAAAGGGATAATTTAAAACTAATAAATACATTAAAACATTTAAGAGATATAGGTAATACAGTTGTTGTTATTGAACATGATGAAGAGACAATAAGAAATGCTGACTATATTGTTGATTTAGGTCCAGGAGCAGGAAGTCATGGAGGAGAAGTTGTTGCTGAAGGGTCATTAGAAGATATAATAAATAATGAAAATTCAATAACTGGAAAATACTTAAGCGGAAAATTAAAAATTGAAATACCTGAAAGAAGGAGAAAACCAACTGAAAAAAAATTAAAAATTTTGAAAGCATCTCATAATAATTTAAAAAATATTGATGTTGAAATTCCACTTGGTCTTTTTGTTTGTGTTACAGGTGTTTCTGGTTCAGGAAAAAGTAGTTTGATTGAGGATGTTTTATATAAAGGATTGAAAAAAATATTATATAATTCAAAAGAAGAACCAGGTAAACACGAGGCAATTTTAGGGGTTGAATATATAAATAAAGTAGTAGTTATAGATCAATCGCCAATAGGAAGAACTCCAAGATCAAATCCTGCAACATATACAGGTGCTTTTACATACATAAGGGAGATATTTGCCAATACAACAGAAGCAAAAATAAGAGGTTATACTCCTGGAAGATTCAGTTTTAATGTTAAAGGAGGTAGGTGTGAAGCATGTATGGGAGAAGGAATAATGAAGATTGAAATGCACTTTTTACCAGATGTTTATATACCATGTGATGTTTGTAAAGGCAAAAGGTATAACAGAGAAACACTTGAAATTAAATATAAAGGGAAAGATATTTCAGAGGTTCTTGAAATGAAAATAGAGGATGCGCTTGAATTTTTTAAAGTTCATCCAAAACTTGTAGAAAAATTAAAAACTCTTTATGATGTTGGTCTTGGATATCTTTCTCTTGGACAACCTGCACCAACTTTATCAGGAGGAGAGGCACAGAGGGTTAAACTTGCTGCAGAACTTTCAAGAAAAGGTAATGAAAAAACATTATATATACTTGATGAGCCAACTGTTGGACTTCATATGGCTGATATAGCAAAATTACTTGATGTTTTAAAGCGACTTGTTGATAAGGGTTCAACTGTTATAGTTATAGAGCATAATCTTGAAGTTATAAAATGTGCTGATTGGATTATAGACCTTGGACCAGAAGGAGGAGATAAAGGTGGGTATATTGTCGCAACTGGAACACCTGAGGAAGTAGCGAAAAATTCAAAATCATACACAGGATATTTTTTAAGAAAATATTTTGAAAGAAGTAAGATTTAATTTTCATTCCTAAATATGTAATTTTAAATTTTGTTGAAAAAATTATTTAAAAAGTAGTTTGTCATAGTCATAAAAAAGGTGAAAATTGGCCCTTCTTAATTTTGCTGAACTTGTTAATTCAACTCCAATATAAGGTAAGTAATAAGAATAATCATATCTACAAATAGAAAAATACCAGATATCTCCTTTTTTAGGTGGTGTAGTTGTATCTGAAAAAGCACTAAAAGGAATTGCAATTTCTATTTCCCATCCGTTATCTATATCTTTATAGTTGTTTATTGAACCATTTATTTTGGTTTTCACTTTAATTTCAGGAGAAAAATCTTTTATATAGTGGTAAATTCTTGTTCTTGGATAAAAAGCATCATAACATATACCTAATGGATTAAAGTTTATTTCATAATAGGATGGCTTTTTAAATTTTGGTTTTATAAATACTTCAAAAACATCATCATTCCATACAGGTCCATCGTGGTCTTTTATATTAGCACAAATATCTTTATCCTCCATTTTTCCTGCAATATACAGGTATTTCTCATCATATTTAATCCAAACAACTGTATTTGAATTCACTTTTTTATTTATATCTCCTGGCCTAAAAAATTTTTTAATCGTAGGAATTTTGCCCCATTCTTCTTCAGTTATATTCCCATCAATTATAATTTCTCCTCTAACTCTTTCTACAATATAAATTTCCCTTTCACTGAAAATAAAAGATGAGAAAAGACATAAAATTAAAATAAATTTTTTCATTTTCACTCCTTTTTAACCTTTAATAACTCCAATAGGAATCATTTTTGCAACCTTTTTTGAAATGCCAGCACCTTCAACAACTTTAATAACTTCATCAACATCCTTATATGCTTCAGGCATTTCTTCTGCAAGTCCTTTTTCACTTACTGCCTTAGGTATAACACCTTTTTGTAATAATTCTTTAGATATACTTCTTCCTTTTGCTTGTTTTATAGCAGCAGAGCGTGATAACATTCTTCCTGCACCATGACATGTAGAACCAAATGTTTCTTCCATTGCTTTTTCTGTTCCAACAAGAACATAAGAAGCAGTTCCCATTGTTCCTGGAATTATTACAGGTTGCCCTACATCTCTATATTTTTCAGGAATTTCAGAATGTCCTTTTGGAAATGCTCTTGTTGCTCCTTTTCTATGAACATATAATCTCTTTTTATTTCCATTTACATCATGCGTTTCAAATTTACATATATTATGAGCCACATCATAAACTGTTTCAATTCCAAGTTTTTCAGAAGGTATATTTAAAATTTTTTCAAATGTTTCACATATCCAGTAATAAATCATTTGTCTATTTGCAAAGGCATAATTTGCTGCTGCTTTCATTGCTTTAAAATATTTCTGCCCTTCTGGAGAATTACATGGAGCACATGCAAGTTGTCTATCAGGTAGTTTAATCCCATATTTATGAACAACTTTACCAAACATATCAAGAAATTCATCACATATCTGATAACCAAATCCACGACTGCCTGTATGAACCATTATTGTAATCTGGTTGACAAATAAACCAAATTTTTCAGCAATTTTTTCATCATAAATATGGATAACCTGCTGAATTTCAAGAAAATGATTTCCTGAGCCAAGTGTCCCTGTTTGTTCAAGTCCTCTCTCATATGCTCTATCACTTATAACTGATGGGTCTGCTCCTTCCATACATCCATATTCTTCAATGTTTTCAAGATCTTCCTTTTTTCCATAACCATTTTCTACTGCCCATTTTGCTCCTTTTACTATAAGTTCTTCAAGTTGTTTCCTTTTTAATGCTAATTTTCCAGTTGAACCAACTCCTGAAGGTATATTATAGAATAGACCATTTAATAAATCCTGAATTTTATCTTCAATATCCTTTCTTGTTAAATTTGTTCTTATCAATCTTACTCCACAATTTGAAACAAGAAAATTATTTGCAACAAAATTATGATTTTTATCAAAAACTGTTAAATCATAGACATAATCAGAATAAGGAAGTTTTTTTATCTCTTCAATTTTATCATAAACAAATCCTGATTTGCCCAATTTTTCTTCAATTTTTTCTTTAAATTCAAAAAATCTATTAAAATTAAAAGATATTCTTGGATTTGTTCTTCTACCTTCATATAATGATCTTTCAATAAATCTCTTGTTTACAAAATTAGTTTCCAAAAGTGAAACGATTTCTTTTTTTTCATTGCCTTTCATTTTCATGGAGACCGCAAGTTTTTCAACTTCATTTCTCTCTTTAATAACTTTCTCTTTTTTCTTTAAATAGAAAAGTGTAAGATTTGAAAGATGCTGTTTTTCTCTATTATATTCAAATCCAATTTTCCCATATAAAGATTTAAGATTTTCAATTGTTGAAGAGAAAATCATTCTTATGTTTACTTTATTTCCAATTGTTTCCCTCACACTTATCTTTTTTATATTAACTTCAAATTCTCTACATAGTTGTTCTATTTTTCTTAAAAATTCAATACCATTTTCCACATATTTTGCTTTTTTATTTAAACTGATAGTAGGAGTGTAAAAATTGAATCCATTTGGCATTAATTTTGGGGTTGACATTTCTGCTCCAAAAAATGAAGCAAGAAATAATCTTTTCTGCCATAAACTTGCCTTTAAAATCCAATCAGGTAAATAGAATTTTTTTTCTACTTTATTACCATAAGGGACTCCAAGAGAAATTAATAAAAGAGCAAAACTTCTTGAAGATGTTTGACAGACAGATGTTTCACTTTCAAATTCATAAAAATTATATTCTGTTTTTATTCTATTTTTTCTTTTTCTTGTATAAAGGTAAGTTTTAAAACCAATTGCTTCTATATCATTTTTTAAATCAATCATATCTTCTTTCTTCCCATAAAATGAAACAATAAATTCATTTGTTTTTTTCAGATAAGAAATTGAACCATCTCCAAATAAATATCCAATTATTTTTAATATTTTTGGAAGTGCTGGAGAGGAAAATTTTAAAGGTAAAAGGTTCTTTTTCTTTAAAATATTTATAATCTGTTTTTCTGCATTTCCTTTTTTTCCTTTTTTAAATTTCTTCAAAATTTTTTTAAAATTAACCTCATCAACTATTACTTCATCAGATGGTGGCAAAAAAGGGACTCCTTCAAAAGGATAAATAATAATATTTTCTCCTATTTCTAAACTTTTGGCTTCTTTTTTTCCATTTAATGTAAATAAAGGATGTTCTTCTGTAACTTTTATTTCAAAACCTGCTTCTGTTTTTATTGAATAAATAAAACCATTTCTTTTTTGCTTAATAAATCTTAAAACATCTTTTTTACATAATTCTTTCTTTTCTGTATCATATGTTATAACTTTTCTCCACAGAGTTTCAAAATCTTCTATATTCAAATAATATCCATAATCGGTTAATATTTTTGTATTTTTTGAAAGGCAATTAATATCGTAGCCAACAAATCCAGGAACAATTACTCCACTTTCTTCGTTAAAAGCACCAACTCCACCAATAGGAGCGCCATAACCCCAATGGACATCAGGCATTGCCAAACTATATTTAACTATACCTGGTAATTTTGCAACATTTGCCACTTGTTCTATTGCTTTATCTTCTATTGCTTTTTTAAGTAATTTTTCAGAAATAAAAAGGACGCCAGGGACTCTCATTTCACCTACTTTTGGTATTATCCATTTATAATCATTTATTTTTTCAACTTTTAATTCTTCAGCCATAATTTTCCTCCCTTCTGGATTTATAAATTATACCTTTTTGTTGACTTTTTGTTAAATATGAGTTAATTTTGACATATCTTGAGTGTAAATTATAAAATAAAAAGAAAAAAAGCGATAAAATGAAAAAATTAATAATTATTATCTTTTTAGTTGGATTTTCAATTATTTTTTGTGAGCAAGAGTTTAAAAAAGAGCAATTAGAGAAAAACAATATAGATATGGAGAAAGCAATAGAAAGAGTTGATAGAATTGAAAAAAGAGTGGATGAGATTGAGAAAAAGATTAATGAAATTATGAAAAAACTGAAAAATATTGAGGAAAATTTTAACGAAATGCGAAAAACAATGAGAAATTTGCAAATATACGTTCAGCCACAAGCAACAATAAAGCCAACCGAGGAAGAATGGAAATCAATAGAAAAAGGGATGACAAAGGATGATGTTATGAAAATTCTTGGTAGTCCTGAAGAAATAAAAAAACTTAGGAATCAAACCGAAATATGGTATTATTTTGGATATGGTAGAATCTATTTTAATCAGTTTGGAGAAGTTATAAAAATAGAAGAAGATATTTATACACCCCCAACAAGAATAAGATAAAAAGGAGGCAATATGGCTGAATGTTTGAATATTGAAAGGAATCTTAAAAATTGCACTTGTTCTTATATAAGTTGTTCAAAAAGGGGTATTTGTTGTGAATGTTTAAGTTCTCATTGGAAAAGGAAGGAACTTCCAGGATGTCTTTTTCCTCCAGATGCTGAGAAAACATATAATAGGTCTCTTGAGTATTTTATAAAGATTTGGAGTGAAAAATTAAATTTAAAATAGTTTTCTGAAAATGGAAAAAGAAATAAGGAGACAGATTGAAATCATTAAAAAAAATACAGTTGAGATTATTGAAGAAAGCGAACTTTTTGAAAAATTAAAAAATTCTATTGAAAAAAATCAACCTTTAAGAGTTAAATATGGTATAGACCCAACAGCACCTGAAATACATCTTGGTCATACTGTTCCAATAAAAAAATTGAAAGATTTTCAAAATCTTGGTCATAAAGTTATTTTTCTTATAGGTGATTTTACTGCAAGAATTGGAGACCCTACAGGAAGAAAAGAAACAAGACCAATATTATCAGTTGAAGAGATAAATGAAAATCTTAAAAATTATAGGGAACAGGTAAGTAAAATCCTTGATATTGAAAAAACAGAATTTGTTTATAATTCCACATGGCTAAGTAAATTAAACCTTGAAGAAATAATAAGATTGACTTCAATTTTTACTGTGGCACAAATTCTTGAAAGAGAGGATTTCACTGAGAGATATAAATCAAAAAGACCAATATTTTTACATGAATTTTTATATCCACTTTTGCAAGGTTATGATTCTTATGTTTTGAAAGCAGATGTTGAGATAGGAGCAACTGAACAGAAATTTAATCTTCTTGCAGGGAGGACAATTCAATCTTATTTTGGAGATGAAAAACAAGTAGTAATAACAATGCCTATACTTTTAGGAACTGATGGAAAACTGAAAATGAGTAAGAGTTATAAAAATCATATTCCAATTAATACAACTCCTTTTGATATGTTTGGTAAAATTATGTCAATACCAGATAATTTAATGAGTGATTATTTTGCTCTTTTGACAGATATAAAGGAGGAAATGTATAAAGAGTTGATAAATAAAAATCCAAGGGATGCAAAAGCGTTTTTGGCAAGAGAGATTGTGAAAGAGTTTTTTTCAGAAAAAGACGCATTAGATGCAGAAAATGAATTCAATAAAATATTTAGGGAAAAAGAAAACCCAAGTGAAGTTCCTATTGTAGAGGTTGAGAGTGAGATTTTAAATTCAGATGGAGAAATTGAGATAATTGAAATTTTATGGAAAAAAAATATGGTTAGTTCTAAATCAGAAGGAAGGCGGCTTATAAATCAAAAAGCAGTAAAAATTGATGGTGTATTAATTACTGACCCTTACCAGAAAATTAAAATTCAAGATGGCATGATAATCAAAATAGGAAAAAGAAGATTTTATAGAATTAAAAGAGTGTAAAAATGGAAAAAATAAGAAAAATATTGTCAGAATATGGGAAAAAGATTGTTGAAAAAGGACTTGTTGCAGGTCCAGGAGGAAATATAAGTGCAAGGGATGGCGATTTTGTATATCTTTCTCCAAGTGGTTTTTTTCTTGACGAAATAAAAGAGGAAGAATGGGTAAAGGTTGATTTTAAAACTGGTAAAATTTATAGTAATTTAAGACCTACATGTGAAATTTCAATGCATCTTGGGATATATATGGTAAGAGAAGATGTTAAAGCAGTATTTCATACTCATCCACCAATAACAGTTGGATTAATTTCTGCAGGAGTTAAATTTAAACCATTTTTTCCTGAATTTGTTGCAATTCTTGGAAAGAAAATTCCTATTATTGATTATGTGCCTCCAGCAGGTGAAGAAATAAGGAAGGCGGTTTGTAAAGAAATAAAAAAATCAGATGTTGTTCTTCTTAAAAATCATGGAGTAGTTGCAGTTGGACAATCAATTAAAGAGGCATATACAAGAAGTTTAATAGTTGAAGAGGCAGCAAAATCATTATTTGTAGGAATTATTTCTGGAAAGATGAGATATTTTAAAAAAGAAGAGATAGAAGGGATAGAAAACCTTGAAGCAGAAGATTATAGGAAAACACTTCTTAAAAAGCAATGAACTGGAAAATAAAGAATGAAATTTTAAATATAAATAGACCATTAATAATGGGTATTTTAAATGTAACTCCTGATTCATTTTATGATGGTGGTAAATATTTTGAGATAGATAAGGCGATTGAAAGAGGAATAGAAATAGAAAAGGAAGGTGCTGATATTTTAGATATTGGAGGACAATCAACAAGACCAAAAAGTAAATTTATTAGTGAAAATGAAGAGATGGAAAGAGTTTTACCTGTAATTAAAATATTAAGTAAAGAAATAAAAATACCTATATCTTGTGACACTTTCAGAAGTAAAGTTGCAGAGAAAGCGATTGAGGAAGGTGCTAAAATTATTAATGATATATCTGCTTTTGAAATTGATAAAAATTTACTTGATGTTATAAAAAATAGTGATTGTGGATATGTTTTAATGCATATGAAAGGAACCCCAGAAACTATGCAAGAAAATCCCTATTATGAAGATGTTATTGGTGAAATTTCTGAATTTTTTGAAAATAAAATAAAGATTCTTTTGGAAAATAATGTTGATATTGAAAGGATTGTTATTGACCCTGGAATTGGATTTGGTAAAAGAGTATGTGATAATGTTGAAATTCTTAAAAATATTGATAAATTCAAAAAATTTAATAGGCCGATTTTAATAGGAACAAGTAGAAAATCATTTATAGGAAAAATTTTAAATATTGAATTAGAAGAGCGCCTTTCTCCTACAATTGCCACAAATGTTTATGCATTTTTAAAAGGAGCGAATATTTTCAGAGTTCATGATGTTAAAGAAGTTAGGAAAGGTCTTGATATAATTTATAAAATTGAAAATGAGAATATTGTGTATTGATATTGGTGATAAAAATATTGGAGTTGCTATAAGTGATGAAGAAAATTTAATTGCGAAAGGTCTTGGAACTTTAAAAGTAGATGAGAATATTTTTGAGAAAATAAAGGAAATTGTAAAAAAATATAATGTTAGTAAAATTGTTTATGGACTTCCTTTAAAAATGGATGGCTCATTTAGTATTCAGACAGAAAAAACAATATCATTTATTACAAAATTGAAAAATGAAATTAAAGATATTGAATTTATATCTTGGGATGAAAGATTAACAACCACACTTGCTGAAAAATTTTTACTTCAAGCAGATTTAAGTAGAAAGAAAAGAAAAAAATTGAGAGATAAACTTTCAGCCCAAATTATACTTCAAAATTATCTTGATTCACAGAAAATAAAAATTGATGAGGAGTTTGAGTGGTAAGAGAAAATAAAGTTTTTAACTTAACAATTTTTTTTACATTAATATTAAAACTATTCTTATCATATTTTTTCCCACTAACAGGAGATGAAGCATATTTTATCACAACAAGTAAAAATTTTGATTTTGGATACTATGAACATCCACCAATGATATGGTGGTTATTATATTTTTTTTCTTTTTTTGGGAGATATACATTTCATTTTTTTTATTACAGATTATTTTCAATTTTTACAACAACTTTAATTGGTATTTCAATTTTTAATTTAGTTAAGGATTTTGATAATGGAAAGGCATATCTTATCTCTTCATTATTTTTATTATCTCCATTACATATATTCAATTTTTTCATAACTAATGATATACCACTTATGCTATTTACTTTTCTTTCTGCCTTTTACTTTTATTTTGGAATTAAAAGTGAAAGAAGAATTTATTTTTTTATTTCAGGAATTTTTGCCGGGCTTTCTTTTCTGAGTAAATACTTTTCTTGTCTTTATTTTTTAGTGCTTTTAATTTATATAATTTACAAAAAAGAAAAAAAATTATTGAGAAATTTTGTAATTTTTATTATCTCTGCTTTTCCTTTTATTTTCATGAATTTATATTG
>CAZCUO010000018.1:0-24497 GCA_964502135.1 uncultured bacterium | reverse complement strand
CACTACAAGAAGTTCTATAAGTGTAAATCCCTTTTTCCTCATATTTTCACCTCCTTTCTTTTATATATTTTATACATATTATTTAATTTTGTCAAATTTTATTTTTTAATTTCTCCTAAACTGAATATATTGTCATATACTCCAATATATTTTAACATCTCAACTGTTTCTGGAATTGCTTTTCTTGGCTCATCCCAATAATACCATAACTGGTCTGAAACGTGAAATTTACCATAATATCTGTATTTTTTATCAAGTATTTCAAGAAGTTTTTTTACATTTGTTTTTAAGTCATCTGTATCTTTACCTGAAATAATTAAATTTTTGTCTTCTATTTTTACTTCTGAATCTCCCTTTCTTAAAATTATTTTATATTTATCCAACTCTTCTTTTGTTTTTATTGGTATTAAAACATCTTTTGGTTGCTCACTTCCATATTTATACCAAAATTTAAAATATTCACTTATCCAGTTTGCAAATAATCTTTCATCCTCTGAAGATATAATTACTACACTTTCTTCATATGGAAATTCTAAAATCTTTTCTTCCTCTGTCTTTATCTTCTCTGATAAAAATTTTATTATCAAATTGTCTCCTTCTTTTATCTTTATCTCAATTTCTTTATCTTTCAAATTTATTCCTTTTCCATTCAATTTTAATGAAGAGAGAAAATATCCATCTGGAGAATGTATAATAAACTTATGTTTATCTCCATATGTCTTTAAAAATTTAATATCAATTTCAATATTATCTGCTTTTTTTATCTCTCTTGTCTTTATTTTTATACCATCTCCTCTATATCCAATTAAACTCCTTAAAATCATAAATTCTCTTGGCAAAAGTTCAATATTAAAAATTGTATTTTCATTCTTTATTTCGCTTTCAAATTCATATTCCCACCAGTTTGTTAAAATTGGAGAAAAATTTTCAAAATATTTACCCATTATTTTAACTTCTCCTTTAATATTTTCTCTTGTTGAATTGCCAAATGTGAAATATTTAATATCCTTGCCAAATCTTGAAATTAAAATATTTTCTGGCCCTTTTGCTGCTGTTAATGGCTCCCATCCTTTCTCTGATATTTCTATAAGTAATGGTAATAATTCAAACATTTCAGGAATTCCTCTTATCAAATCAGGAGATGGTAAAATTCCATAATAAAGAAAGGCAATAATTAAATGCTTCCATAAACCCCTATATGCTTCAATTATCTCTTCCTTGGAAAATTGTCTCCAGTTAATATTTTCAAGTATATCTCTTCTTAATGTTGTATGTATACCAATTGGTTTTCTTCCCATTAGTAATCTATAAATATCAAGAAGTTCTCTTTTTTCTTTTTCATATGTATTTATCCATCTCCATTCAACCATTCCTCTATCTGCTCTAAAAACCATCATATAAGGCATAGGATGTTCTCCAGCAGGATTTATCCATACACCACATTTATATTTACCATCTTTTGTTTTTAAAGAATGGATGAATTCAAAATTTTTGGCAAGTGCAACTCCTTCAAGTAAATATGGCCCTTTTTCATCCCATGACTTTGGTAAATCAATTTCTTCAATAATTTTCCCATAATATTTTCTATTTCCCATACCTCCAGATGAATCAATAGCAAAACCACTTAAACCATCAATCTCTTCAACTACCTTTTTTATCCCTTCTTGGTAAAATTCTCCAAATTTTCCTCCATATGAAAACATCCAGTGGGCTGTCTCATAATGATATGTCATTAAAGATGGTTTTTCTGATATTATTGATTCTTTAAATTTCTCTTCTGCAAGTTGAGTTTCACATCCATTCCATATGTAAAAATAACCTCCAATATCATAAGGTATAAGTTGCAAAAATTTCTCTTTTCTCCATTCCCTAAATTTTGAAGCACTTACCTGCCATTGATAATGTCTTTTTGCTCTTTCTTCATTTACTGGTTTATAATCCCACAATTCCTCATTACAATACCAATCACCTTCCCTTTTCCATGGTCCATAACACCAACAAGGACCTGCTTTTATCCTTCTTAAAATCTCATTACTCATACCAGGATAATAATATGTATAAGGAAAACTCATTGACTCAATTCCACTTATTTTTTTATCTATTTCAGGATGTACTGAGAAAAAAGATGGATATGTGTCATAATATTTCTGTATAGCATATCTATAACCAAATTCTGATGGAAATGTTAATAATATAAATCTTATTTTTTCTTTTTTTTCAGGATAAATAACTATCTTTGTTGAATAGCAAAATATATTATCAGATGTAAATCTGCTTGATAAATGGGATAAATATTGTTCAGGAGTTATTCCAATTGCAATACCATAATTTTCATCATATACACATGATAAAGGAAATGTTGAATTCACTTCATCCCTTATTATATCATTTTTTATATTTTTATGCTCATATCTTCCATCAAAAAATATCCATTTTTTTTCCTTTAAAGGTAGATTTATTTTTACTTCAATAAACTTTTTCTCATCTTCCAAATTCTTTATCTCCAAATTCCATATTATAAATTCCCCTTCTTTTTCAAATAAATTTGAGATAATTAAATCATTTCCTTTCTCCCTAAAATCAAAACTTATTCTTTCCTTTTCTTTTTTTAAATTAATTATATTCCATTTGTAAATTTCTCTTTTTCTTCCTTTGTCATATATGGATAAAAAACCTTCCCTTTTCAAAATGTTCTCACCATTAAATTTCATCTCTGTTATCTCTCCATTATTTCCAAACGAAATTTCTGTTGAATTATTTTTAAAGTATATTTTTTCATTAGAGTGGGAAATTAAGCAAAATAAAAAGAAAAGAATAATTTTTCTCATTTTTGCCTCCTATGGAATATTTAGAATCTCTTGAAGAGTTTCAACTTCTTTAAATTCTCCAAATATAACTTCTGATTTCTCATTTGGCTTTTTACTATTAAAATAAATTTGAATTTTTGTTATTTTATCAAATTCATCTCTCGCTTTCTCAAAATAATTTGAAGAACCTTTTTCTCCAACCTTTATTATTATTTTATTTCCATTCCCAATCTTAATATTATGCCATGCATTCATACTTACTCTACCTTTCTCATCATATAAACTAAAAAATAAAGTTGGAACTATATTAGAAATTGGTTTCACAAATAAAATAAAATTCTTATTCCTTAAATCTGTTGGTGGTAAATTTATTTCTATTCCACCAGCACCTGTATTTTCTATCATTCCTTCCCATATAACTCTTATTTCTTTTCCTTCATTTAAAAACTCTATTTTACCATCTTTACATTTATAACCTTTATAAAAAGAAATATTTTTAAGTTTAAATTTTTCTCTCGCTTTCTTTATCGCTTCCAAATATTTATCTATATAATCTTTCCTTGGAATAAATTCATTTGTTTTAAGTGTTCCTGTATATATCCATACATATTCATCTGTAATTTCTAAAGCATTTTCAAGTGCATATGCAAATTTCTCAGGAGTAAAATAATTTTTTGAAAGGTCTTCTGTATTAAATTCTCTATGTGGATAATCAAATGCAAGAGCAAATCCAACACTTACCCTATTTTTAAAAATCTCTGGATATTCAGTTATTGATAAACATTTATTTTTTGCTGTATCATATGCTTTCTTGAAATGTTCTTTTTCTGTATATCCATAAGGATATATACCTTTTCTGTGTAGTTCTAGGTCTACACTTGCTATATCAACAAATTTCATATTCTCACTAAGTTCTGAAAGCATGCCATCTAAAAATGAAGGTAATAGTGAATATCTTGCTTCCTCTTCTGATCCTCCTCTCCTCCATCTATCTGTAAAATACATTGAATATCCACTATTATAAAAAATTATTATGTCTGGAAAGATTCTTTTTGTTATTCTCATTATATCCTTTCCTCTTTGCTTTGCTTTTTCTTTATATTCTTTAAATGGCCTATCTTCTCTTTGAACTTTGTGATGGGCATAGCGAAACAATTCACAATCATAGTCATAATGTTCAAAATCAATAAATACACCTTTTAAATTCCCTTCTTTCGCAATCCTTATAAAAGTTTCCCAATTATTATAGATAATTTCCCATCTTTTATCATCAAACCAATTTAAACCTTTATCCTGACCTTTTGATGCAACTGCACATGTTAGAAAATTTTCTTTTAAATTCTTCCATTTTGGAACTTTTAAATCTTCTATTGCTTCTTTAAATTCATTATATTCAAATTTCCTATCTCCAAATAGATTCCATCCTAAAAGATTTCCTGTCGCTCCATTTCCTGTTGTTGGCTTTTTTCTATCTATGGCAACACTAATACCTATACCGTCAAATGGAAGTTTATCAAGTTGTTGCCAATTTTCTCTTACAAAAATTGTATCCCTTGTTGCCCATCCATGATAAATAATCTTCTTCTCACTAAAAATTAAATTTGAAATTAAAAAGAAAAATAGAAAAACTATCTTCTTCATTTTGCACCTCCTTTAATTATGTATTTTTTATTAACCATTTTTTTAATTCTTCTCCCTCTTTTAAATTTTTAATTGCTCCATATATTCCAAATTGATAAACTACTTTTTTTGGCCCAAGTTCTTTATGAAATATTTTTAATTCTTCTACTGATTGTGGATAAATTATAACTGATTTTCCTGCTTTAATTATTTTTTTAAAAAGTTCAATCCAGTAAATATGTGGTTTATTTCCAGCACCTGGAACCCATTGAATTGCATCTATTTTTTTTATTGAAAGTATATCATCAAGATGTTTTAATGCACCTGGGCCATCAAGATGAAAAATAGAATGGTCAAGATAATTTGCTTCATATTCAATATAAGGTAAAGCAAATTTCCTAAACATTAAAGGAGATATCATACATATAAAATCACATTGAATAACAGCAAATTTACCTTCGCAATAGAAAGGAATCCACCCACCTGTTCCCCATTTTTCCATATTTCCTGCAATATAAAGTGTATTATAAATTTCAATAAAAATATCTTTAATCTCTTCAAGTTTATTTTTTATTAAATCGGGTTTTTCAATTAAATCAATACATAAATTCTCGCTTCCTCTTATTGCTCTCAAAATTTCAAGATGTGTATGTAAATCATTTACACTTATAAGAAATTTACCATCTCCATAAGAAGAAGCAAATTTATGGAATTCAACAAATTTTTTAAACCATTCATTTTCTTTATCTATTTCTATCCTACCTATGTCTTCCCAATTTTCAACAAATGGTTTAAACCACGCGGTTCTTTTATCAAAAACAATTTCAACTTTTTTAGAAATATTTAAAAAATAACATATTTGGTCTGGCCCAAAATAAGGTCTGAAAAATGGCAAACTTTCCGCAAAAAATATCGTATTTTCAGCCCACTCTTCAAATTTTTCACATGGAGTTCTAAAATCTCCATCATATCCTGAAATATAAGGTGGTGAAATTTCTTTATTGGTTTTTTGTAAATATAAAATAAGAATAGGTCTATCAATAATCTCTCCTTCCCAGAAAGCATTAAAATATTTTTTTACTTCTTCAAAATCTTCTTTATATTTTAATTTTTGCATATTTCTATTTCTTTTAAAATAAAAAAATCTTCTATCAATTTATCATCTTTAAAAATTTGGAAATAAAATCTATATTTACCTTCTTTTTTAATCCCTCTGATTTTATCTTTAACTGATTTACAATTTTCTGGTGTAAGTTTTTTAAAAAAGAACTCTTTTTGGGTATCTCCTACAATTAATTTAACTTTTATCTTTTCCATTAATTTTGGAGAACCTATATTTAGATTAAAATTGATATCCTCACCCAATTTATATTTATTCTTCTCTAACTTTAAATCCAAAGCAATATTTGGTGAAATATAAGATATACTATCAAATCCTTTCAAGGATACAAGATATGCTTTTATTTGATTTATTTTTTCCGGAAATATTACTTCCAAAGTTATACCATTTTTTTCATTAAACTTACCATTCCAAGAATAAAAAATAATATTTTTATCAATAATTTCTTTATTAACTAAAACTCCTCCAACTAATTTTTTCATTTTATCAACTATACAGAACCATCCCTGTGAAGGAATATAAAAATAATTGGTTTCAACTGGATGAAAACTTTTAATTTCTTCTTTTTCTGATATCTCTGTTAAATTTCTTACTCTTTTATCTGTTTTTGCAACAGGAATAAATAAGAAATCATTCTTGTCAAACTCACCTCCAACTAAAAAAACAGGATGAAACCAGAAACTATTTTCAAATTCTTTTTTAACTTTTATTTCTACCAAAGACGAATTATTATATAAAACAACTTTCCTTTCAATTTTTCCATTCTCATTAAATAAATATACACTAATTTTTTCTTTATTGGATTCATTAATTTTATATTCATATTTTTCCTTTCTTAAATTTCCACCACCTGGCCATATCCAATCAGTATAACCTGCTGAATTTATTCTTTCAACAAAAACTGGGCTTCCTGGATATACTTCTTCTTTATTTATTTTAAAAGGGAAAAGTATTTCTTCATTTTTAAAATTATATTTAGAAATTACTCCACCATATTTAGGAAGGATTTCAATTTCAATATAATCATTTTTTGCATTTATTCTCTCATAATCTTTTTCTTTATAAATTTCAAGTTTACATCCAAAATCTTGTGAAAAAAGTAAGAAAGAAAATAAATAAACAAATATTATAATTCTCATTAAAATTATAAATTCTTCTCTTTTACACTTTCTCTTTCAATAATTTTAAATCTATCCCAAAGTTTTTTTCTTTTTCTTTCTCCTTCCATTATCTCCTTTAAAAAATTTATCGCTTCTTTACCAAGATTTAATGTTTCAAAATCAATAGTTGTTAATGGAGGATTTGAAAATGAAGAAATAGAAAGATTCCCAACACCCATAACTGAAATGTCTTCAGGAATTTTATATCCCTCTTTTTTCAACCTTTCCATACATCCAATTGCAAGTAAATCATTTCCACATAAAATTGCATCCACTTTTTGTTTGAGTATATCTCCAGTTAATTCATATCCCTCTTTTTCTCTATCTATTTCTCCCTTTTTATAATAATGTATTTCTTTAACACCCTTTCTTTCTATAAATTTTTTGTATCCCAGATACATATTCAAATAATAAGGAAATGAAATGTCCCCTGAAATTAAAGCAATTTTCCTATGACCTTTTTCCCATAAATATTCAGTTGCTTTATAGATAATTTTTTCAATTGGTAATACTATTCTTGGGAAATAATAAATTTTTCTTAATTTTTCTACAGGATCACCAATTATTACAAAGGGAATATTTTGTTTAAATAAAAATATAGGTAAATCCTTTTTT
The DNA here is from genome assembly GCA_964502135.1 of uncultured bacterium. Taxonomy (GTDB): domain Bacteria; phylum Ratteibacteria; class UBA8468; order B48-G9; family JAFGKM01; genus JAMWDI01. The sequence goes on along the minus strand of CAZCUO010000018.1, from coordinate 17,175 downwards.
ATTCTTCCAGCAACAATTGCTCCATCAACTTTTTTCTTTTTAAATAAATCCTCTAAAAATCTATCACCATCATAATAAGTATAAAATTGTAAATTCCATAAGTTTTCTCTACATCTTTCTTCAACCCCAGAAAATAAAACAGAATAATGATGGTCAGGAATCCTATGGTTTGAGAGAATAAATATTATATTTTTAAATGACTCTTTTACTTTTTCTTTTATCTTTTTCCCAACAAATGTTCCAAGTTTTGGTCTTCTATATATAAGTCCTTCTTTTACTAAAAGGGAGAGCGCTTTTTTAAGTGTCCCTATACTTACTTCAAGGACTTCTGCAAGTTCATATTCTGGAGCAAGTTCGTCTCCTTCTTTTAATTCTCCATTTTCTATTTTTTTTCTTATTATATTTGCTATTTGAAGATAAAGAGGAACTGGCTCTTCTATATCTATTTCTTTTTTTATCAAAATTCCTATATCCTTTTCCATTTTTTATCCATTTTGTTTATATTATATACTTAAATTTTTAAAATATCAAGTCAAATTTAAAGATTGACTAAATAGACATTTTTTGGATAATATCAAGATATTCAAGTTTTAATGGTTTAGGATTACTTACAACTTCTGAAAGAGGAACATAAACTATTTCATTTCCACAAATTCCAACCATATATCCATATTTTCCATTTATTAAAATTTCAACTGCTTTGTTTCCAAAGATTGTAGCGAGTTTTCTCGTTAAATAAGTAGGTCTACCACCTCTTTGAATATATCCTAAAACTGTGTATCTTATTTCTCTATCTTGTAATTTTTCGCTTAATATTTTTGATAGATTTTCTGCTTTCCCTGCTCCTTCAGCAAGAATAATTATACAACTTTTCTTTCCTTTTTTCTCTTCTTCTTTAATCTCTTCAACTATTTTATCTATTTCAAATTTAACCTCTGGAATAATAACTATTTCTGCACCACATACAATTCCAATCTCAAGAGCAAGATTTCCACATTCTCTCCCCATAACTTCAATTATAAATGTCCTTTCATGGCTTGTTGCAGTATCCCTTATTTTATCAATTGCATCAATCGCTGTGTTTACTGCTGTATCAAATCCAATTGTATAATCAGTTCCATAAATATCATTATCTATTGAAGCAGGTATATGAACTACTGGAAAGTTAAATTCAGAATATAGAAGATAGGCACCTTTTGCTGAACCATCTCCACCAATTATAACAAGACCCTCAATCCCTTCTTCTTTTAAATTTTCAAAACATTTTTCTCTTATTTCTTTATTTTTAAATTCATAAAATCTCTTTGTCTTTAAAATAGTTCCACCAAGATTTATTATCCCACTTACACTTCTTGAATTTAATTTTACAAATTTTTTCTCATATATACCTTTAAAACCATCATAAATACCAATAACTTCACTTCCATAATAAATTGCTGTTCTTACAACACTCCTTATAGCACAATTCATCCCAGGAGCATCACCACCTGTTGTTACAACACCAATTTTTTTCATTTATTAATATCCAAAATCTGCTTTTAGTCCCGGCTTTATTTCTCTTGATTCTTTAATTAATGACTTTGCTTCATCACTCATCCATTCAAATTTATACCACCATGGCTTTGACATAATCTTTGTTATAGTTCTTATCTGCCTTATCCTTGGAATTGCAATTTTAACGAATGATTTTTCAAGTGTATCCCAATCTTTTGTTTCAGTGTCTGTAAATGCCTCTTTGAAATATGCTCTCCCACACATTGGTCCTGAAACAATATCACAAACAGTTCCATATTGAATTGCATACTGTTCAAAATCAACAGCAGCGCTTAATAAAAGTAAAGGTCTTGGCGATATTTTTTCCATTTCAATAGTTACATCCCTTACAACTTGTGGAGAACAAACTTTAATTATCTTACCATCTTCTTCTACCCATAAAACAGGAACCTGTGTTTTATAAAAATGACCAAATGGTGAAAAATCTTCTGCCATTTTAATTAATGCTTCTGGCAACTTTTTTGCTTTCTCAAGTTTTGTTTCTCCTGGTAAATCTGCAAGTAATGTTTCATTATAAAGTGGCTTTTCAAGTTTTTTGCATTTTTCAAAGACATCCGCAAGCCACTCTCTATTTTTCTCCCAACTTTCTTTATGATCTGGATTTAAATAAACAAGTGTTTTAAAAGCATCAACTTTATCAGCAATCTCTTCTGGTTCTATTGCTAAACGAGCAACTTTCCCAAGTCCTCCATCAACTTCAATTGGTTTTGTATGTTCAAGTCGTCCAATCAAAAGAATATTTTCTCCAAGTGCTTCCTTAAATCCTGGCGTTAAAATAGCAAGATGATTAAATAATGCAGCAGTGACTTCACCTCTTAAATGTCTCGCAAATCTTTTACATACTTCTTTAACATCCTCATCATTTGCTTCTCTGCTTTCTCCAATATGTTTTAAAAATGCATTTGTAAGTTTTATATAAGAACTATGCTGATCTGAAGCAAATACATCCATAACACCATCAGGAGCAAATTTAGCCAGAACTTTAAAAATCTTTTCACTTACTTCTAACCCATCTTTATATCTTGCATATACCATATTGACCTCCTTTTTAAAAAAATTTTTCTTTAAACTCTTTCAATTTTTCCTTTATATTTTCCTCTTTTATAGATAAAATTTCAAGAGCAAGAAGAACTGAATTTTTTATCCCTGCTTTACCAGATGAAACACATCCAACTGGAACTCCTTCAGGCATTTGAAGCATTGAAAAAATTATCTCTGTATTTGAAACATCCTTTGAGGGTAATGGAACTCCTATTACAGGGATTATTGTCTTTGATGCAATTACGCCTGGTAAGTGTGTTGAAATTCCTGCAAGAACAATTATAATTTCTATTTTATTATTTTCAGCATATTCAACAAATTCATAAACTGGTTTAAGTGTATCCATGCCACAAAGAATTTTTGTTTCATAAGAAATACCAAATTCATCAAAAATTTTCTTTATCTCCTCTACATAATTCAAATTATCTTGATTATCAACTACTATTCCTATTTTTGCCATATTTTTTTCATCCTTTCTATTGCTTTCTTTATTTTTTCTTCATCAATTGTTAATGAGAACCTTACATAACCCTCACCGGAAGGACCAAATCCTATCCCTGGTGTTGATACTATTTTACCATTTTCAAGCAAAAAATCAACAAATTTTATGGAACTTTCTCCAACTTCAACCCAAAAATAAAATGTTCCTTTTGGTAAATCAAATTTAAATCCGAGTTCATTTAATCCCAAAGCAAAAATATCTCTTCTATTCTTATAAATTTTTCTCAATTTTTCAACAGATCCTTGAGAACCGGTAAGTGCTTCAATCCCTGCATATTGTATTGCTTCAAAAGTTCCAGAATCAATATTTTCCTTTATTTTTGCGAGTGCTGAAACTAATAATGAATTCCCACATGCCCAACCAACTCTCCAACCAGTCATATTATATGTTTTTGAAAGAGAATTAAATTCAATAACGACATCTTTTGCACCATTAATAGAAAAAATATTTATTGGCCTTTCTTCAAAATAAATTTCTGAATATGCAGCATCATAAACAAGAATAATATCATTTTTTTTGCAAAAATTTATTGCATCAGTTAAAAAATCTTTATTAGCAAAACTACCCGTTGGATTATTAGGATAATTTAAATAAAGGATTTTGGCTCTTTTAATGATATTTTCTGGAATTTTACCTAAATCAGGAAGAAAATTATTTTCTTTTTTAAGTGGCAAAAAATAACTCTCTCCACCAGCAATTAATGTTCCGATATGATAAACAGGATATCCTGGTTCTGGAACAAGTGAAATATCACCAGGATTTATAAAACACAAAGGAAAATGAGCAATCCCTTCTTTTGAACCTATTAAAACACATATTTCATTTTCAGGATCAATATCCACTTCATAATTCTTTTTGTAAAAATCAGAAATTGCTTTCCTAAATTCTTTTGTTCCTTTCCCAAATGGATATCTGTGAAATTTAGGATTCTCAACTGCTTTTTTCATTGCTTCAACTATATTTTCAGGGGTTGGTAAATCAGGGTCTCCTACTCCAAAATCAATGACATCCTCTCCTTTCAAAATCAATTCTTTTTTCTTTTTATCTATTTCAACAAAAAGATAAGGTGGTATCTTTTTTAATCTGTCACTCATTTCAAACATTTTCACCTCCTAATTAAATTAAAATTATACATTAACTTGCGCTTAACTTCAAAAAAAGGTATAAAATAAAATGGAGGGATAAATGGCGGTAATTTATAAAGATAGAGTTGAGGGATTATATTGTGAATGCACAAAAAGTGATATTGCAATTTTTAAAATTCTTGATGATAGAATTAAATGTATATGGTGTGGAAAAGAAATAAAATGTAAGCCACCTATTGAATTTGTTTGGAAAGAAAAGTGTTTAAGTTGTGAAGAGAAAATGTCAACTTTTGTTATTGATTCAACAGGTTTAAAAGTATGTTCAAGATGTGGAAAATCTAAATAAAATTTTTAAAAATTAAAAACCCACCGAATATAACAAGAAATGAACCCAAGAAAAGAGATAGATATTTTATCTTTGGAATAAAAATTTTTTTGTTTGAATATATAAAATAAGAAACGGTTGAATACCAAAAGAAATCAGATAATATGTGTCCAATAAAAAATAAAAATATACCTAAAAAACCATATGGTAAGGCAAAAGAGAGATAAACAAGACCAATAGTGACCCACCATATAGTCCAGTAAGGATTGCTTAAACTTATAAAAATTCCTTTTAAAATTAAAATGTGGTTTTTTGTTGATTTGAAATTTTTTCGGTTTTCTTTATTAAACTCATATTTTGAAAAAAATGTGGAAATGCCAAAATAAATAAGAAAAATACCACCAAATATACTTAAATATTTTTGAATTTCAGGATTTTTTAATATATCTCCTAAACCAAAAATCAAAAGTATAACCATTAAAAGTTCAAGAAAAGAATGTCCTGTTATTATTAATGGTCCCGCTTTAAAATCTTTTTTAATTGTTTCATCAATTGTAACTATTAGAAGTGGTCCAGGACTTATTGCACCTGAAACGCCTATTAAAAAAGAAGTAAAGAAAATTAGATATAAAGGCATTTTTATAAATTTTCAAGTTCATAAATTAAAATACTAAGTGCAACAATACTGGCTGTTTCAACTTTTAATATCCTTTTTCCAAGTGAGATAGAATAATAACCATAATTTTTTGCAAGTTTAATTTCTTCCTCATCAAATCCACCTTCTGGTCCTATAAAAACATTAATTTTTTTATTTTTTATATTTTCCTCTTTCAATTTCTGAATAAAATCTTTCAATGTGAAATTCCTCTCACCTTCCCAAAAAATTATTCCAAAATCTTTCTTTTCTTTTATACATTCTTCAAACTTAACAGGAAACATAATTTCAGGAACAAGTGTTCTTCCCGATAATTTTGCTGACTCTTCTGCAATTTTCTGCCATCTTCTTAATTTAGTTTCTATTTTTTCTCTTCTTATTTTCACAATTACCCTTTTACTTATAACAGGTATTATTTTCTTTATACCAAGTTGTGTTGTTTCTCTTATAATAAAATCAAATTTTTCTCCCTTTGGAATACATTGAAAAAGTTGTAAATCAAAAGGTAGTTCAGTAGAATAAACTTCCTTTTCTTCAAGAATTTTACCTGCAATTTCATTTTTCCCAACTTCTAAAATTTCAATAATATATTCTCTGCCACTTCCATCAAAGCCAATAAATATATCTTTTTTCTTTAATCTTAAAACATTTTTAAGGTAATGGTATGTTTCTCCCTTAATGTAAAAAGAATCTTTTTTTCTAAATATATCTGTCCCTAAGTAAATTCTTCTCATAAAATTCTTTTTTAAATTTTTTCAATTACATATTTTAAAACTTCTCCAGATAACTGATAAAATTTTAAATCAGAAATACTCTCATAATAACTTTTTTCTTTATTAATTTCAACAATTTTGGCACCACTTTCTTTTGCAATATATGGCAAATCAGATGCTGGCCTTACAATCCCTGAAGTCCCAATAATTATAAATAAATCTGCTCTTTTACTTTCAATTTCTGCTTTTTTAAATTCTTCCTTAGGTAATAACTCACCAAAAAATACAATATCAGGCCTTTTTCTTCCTCCACAATCACATTTAATAAAATTTAAAATATACCTTATTAAATTCCTTTTACCCTTAATCTCTTTCATTCCTTCAATAAATTCACTTAATATTTTTTCATCAATAAATTCTTTTCTACCACACTTTTTACATTTCCATTTGTATAGATTCCCATGGAGCTCAATAACATTTTTACTCCCTGCCTTTTGATGAAGATTGTCTATATTTTGTGTTATCACTGATTTTAAACATCCTTTCTTTTCAAGTTCTGAAAGTGCTATGTGAGAAATATTTGGTTTTGAATTTAAAATTGGATATGTGAAATCATAAATAAATTGAACAACTTTTGAAGGAGAAATAGTAAATTGTAAAATTAAACCAGGCAAAGTTCCATAAATTTCAGGTTTATATTTTTTCCATAATCCCTCATCACCTCTAAATTGGGGTATACCACTTTCCACAGATATTCCCGCTCCTGTAAAAGCAACTACATATTTTGATTCTCTTATAAAATTTAAAAATTCATCAAGTTCATTCATAAAGTGACTTAAAAACCTTAAATGCTTCTAAAACAAGTTCTTTAATTAAATCCTCAACTTTATCTGTTTCTCTATTTGATAAATATTTTAAAAACTCATCAATGTCAATCTTTTGAGAAACAATTTCACACGCCTCCCATGACAAAATACTCCTTATAACCCTTTCAATTGCTTTATCTTCTCTATCATAAGGTCTTGCCTGAATATCGTGTCCCTTCCATCTATTAAAACCTGCATCTTTTATTAATTTTGCTATAACAATATTCATCCCATTTATTCTTGCACCATGATCAATATCAAATTTCCCAGGGCCACCAAGTATTATTCCATCATTATAACCTTGACTATTTATATGCATATGCACAAGAGTTTTATTATCTATCTCTTCCACTGTATCATATACATGGTCAAGTCCTATCATTTCAGAGTGCCCAAATTCTTTATTAACTCCTTTCTTTTCTAATTTTATACCATATTCTTCTTTTAATCTTTTCCAAAATAAAATTGCGCTTGCAACTGTTGGAATAAGCATTGCTGGATGACCTTCATTTGGTTTTGGTTCAATAGCAAAATACAATTTCCCTCCCTTTTTTTCTTCATATTTACATAATTTTGCAATACTTTCTTTTAAATTCTCATACATTTTTTTAATAAGAGGTGTTGCGATATCATATCCCCATGAACCATTCCACAGAACAAATGTTGGTTCTTTATCTTTTAAAAATACATTCTGCAATTTTTCATAAGTTAACTCAACTGTTTTCATCCCAAATTCCTCTGCTCTTTTTCTTTCTTCAGGATCAAGGGAAGCAATTCCTCCATAAGCAAAATGGGAATGAGCACCAGGAGTAATCAATGCAAGATAAATATTATTTTCTTTCATTGCTTCAATCACTTCATCTACATTTTTCTCATTTATTTCAGTATCATAATGAAATTCAACGCCAAGAATAATATTTTCAGGTAATCTCGGCCTTATTTTTTCTGCAATCAATTTAATAAAATCAACTGAATTAAATCTATCTTGATTCCAGGAAGGTCTGATATTAGAAGGAACAAAACCTCCTTTACCCGGATTGAATGCCCATCTACAAATTGAATGATATGAATATTCCATATTTTACCTCCCTATAAATTTTTATTTGGTAACTTCTTTTTCAGGTCTTCCATCAACAAGCCACTCTGTATGAAATTCTCTTTCTCTTCCATCAGATGTTTTCAAAATTTCGGGATTATCAATTCCTTTTAATTTAAAATATCCATGAGCACCGAAATAATCTCTCTGTAATGCACTCACTTGAGCAGAAAACATTACAGGATTTGTTATTTGTAAAATATAATCATATGAATTTGAAAATGCAGGAACTGGAACTCCTGCTTTATGTGCAATTTCAATAAATTTTGCAAGTTTTTTTATATTCTTTTTAATAAATTCAGAAAAATTTTTATCAACAAGCAAATTTGGAAGTTCTGGATCTTCTTTAAATGCTTTTGTTATCTCATCAAGAAATTGTGCTCTTATGATACAACCTGCTCTCCAAATTTTTGCTATTTCTCCAAGATTTAAATTCCAGTTATAATAATTACTTGCTGCTTTTAAAAGAGCAAATCCCTGAGCATAGGAAGAAATTTTTGATATATATAAGGCATCATGGGCAATTTTTATAATATTTTCTTTTTTACCTCTAAATTTTTCTCTTACATTTAACTTTAATAAAGAAGAAACTTTCAATCTTATATCTTTATCTTGCGACATTTCTCTTGAAAAAACTGCAGAAGCAATTGTTGGAACAGGAACAAGCAATTCAAGGGCACTTTGAACTGTCCAAGTTCCTGTCCCTTTCATTCTTGTTATATCTGCTACAATATCAACAAGATATTCATTCTCATTTGTTTTGAGTTTTTCCTTCATTAAATCACCTGTAATTTGAATTAAATAACTCCTTAAAATATCATTTTCTCCATTCCACTGAGCCATTATTTCTGCAATCTCTCCCGAACTCATTCCAAAACCATTTTTGAAAAACCAACAACACTCACCAATCAATTGCATATCTCCATATTCAATACCATTATGAACCATTTTTACATAATGACCTGCTCCATCAGGACCAATATAAGTTACACAAGGACTTCCATCATATGCTTTTGCTGATATTTTTTGAAACATCTCTTCAACAAGTTTATATGCCTCATATTGACCACCCGGCATTAAAGAAGGGCCTTTTAAAGCACCCTCCTCTCCTCCTGAAACACCTGTTCCAATAAATAAAATCCCTTTTTCAGATAACTCTTTATTTCTTCTTATTGTATCTTTAAAAAATGAATTACCTCCATCAATTATAATATCACCTTTATCAAGCAATGGAGTAAGTTTTGAAATAAAATCATCAACTGGTTGCCCTTCTTTAACCATAAGCATAATTTTCCTTGGTCTTTCAAGATTTGCCACAAAATCAGATATTTCATAAGTCGGTATTATATTTTTACCTTTACCCTGTGTCTCTACAAAAGCCTTTGTTTTCTCTCCAGTTCTATTAAATACACAAACAGTATATCCATTTCTTTCAAAATTTAATGCAAGATTTCTACCCATAACTTCCATACCTATTATTCCAATATTTGCTTTTTTCATATTACCTCCTTTTCAAAATAATTATATTTTTAAACCTGAATTTAATCAAATATATAAATAAAAAAACCCGACCCGGGGGTGTGAGGTCGGGTAGAGAAAGGGGGAGAAAGGAGGTGATATTTTTTATAGAAAATAAATTATACCTTTTTTAAAACTCCCTGTCAAGATATCGGTATTCCTCAAAAATAAAGTTGGCAAGAATAAAAACCATCCTAATCCTCCATAAGAAAAAAGAATTAAAACAAGCAAAAGTCCTTAAATAGTTTTTCTTTTTTTCATTTTAAATGTTAATATATAATGTTAATATACAATGAAAAAAAATGTAAAAATTGGGTGTTGCGGTTTTCCCATTTCAAGAAAAAAATATTATGAAAAATTTAAAGTTGTTGAACTTCAACAAACATTCTATCAAATTCCAGATGAAAATACTGTATGGAGATGGAGAGAGGAATCACCGAAAGATTTTGAATTTACTCTGAAGGCATTTCAATTAATTACACATCCACCTTCCAGCCCAACTTACAGAAAATTGAAAATGAAAATAGATGAAAGGAAAATTGAAAATTATGGTTTCTTCAAGCCAACAGATGAGGTTTTTAAAGCATGGGAATTAACAGAAAAAACTGCCAGAATACTCAAGTCAAAAATTGTAATTTTTCAATGTCCAGCAAGTTTCAAACAAAATGATTTGAATATAAAAAATATGGAGAAGTTCTTTAATTCAATAAAAAGAGAGAATTTCATTTTTGGATGGGAGTTGAGAGGAAAATGGGATAAAAAAATAATAAAAGAAATATGTGAAAATTTAAATCTTATCCATGTGGTTGACCCATTTGAAAATGAAAGCGTATATGGAGTTTTAAAATACTGGAGATTACACGGAATAGGTTCTTACAGATATAAATTTGAGGATAAGGACTTTCTTTTTTTAAAAGAAAAAATTGATAAAGAAAAGATAGATGAAATTTATATTATGTTCAACAATGTTTATATGGATAAAGATGCTTCTGCATTCAAAAAAATTATTGATGAAAAATGAAAATCTATACACTTGGTACTTCAAACCGCACAATAGAAGATTTTCTTGAAATTTTAAAGGAATATGAAATAACCACAGTAATTGATGTAAGAAGATTTCCAACCTCAAAATTCCTTCATTTCAAAAAAGGAAATCTACAGAAATACCTAAAAGAAAATAAAATCGGTTATATATATCTTGGAAATGAACTCGGCGGATATAGAAAAAATGGATATGAAAAATATATGAAAACAGAAGAGTTTAAAAAAGGACTGAGGAAAATAATTGAATTATCTGAGAAAGGGAATGTTGCAATTGTATGCTGTGAAAAATTTTTCTGGAAGTGTCACAGAAGATTTATTGCTGAAGAGTTGAAAAAAGAAGGGAAAAAAGTCATTCATATAATTGAAAAAAACAGAAATCTTCTGGGTTAAGAAATATAGTATTCATAATGGTAAGAGGAATTTTAAAAATATAATTTTCCATTGCCCTTCTCTACCCTTATATATTTCCTGTTCCCAAAGAAAATATTCCCTCACTCATTTTGCAAAATCTATTAAAATTGGCAATTTCAATATCAACAGTTTATAATTTTTTTCTCCTTTTATTAGTGGCTAATTTTTCTTTTTTATACTTACTTTTCCCGTATTTTTTCAACAAATTTTAAAAACATATATATTAAACTTTTCTTTCCTGGTTTTAAATCAGATTTTACAGATTCCACCTCTTTTCCCAATTCTGCTTCAATTGATTCTGTCTTTTTAATAAAAAGTATTTGAGAAGGATATACACTTCTGTATCCGGTCATTATAAAACTTATAACACATGCTATACTTGCATATGGTGCTATTTTAGTCCCAAATAATTCTATAGACATAATACTTGCAGAAATTGGTGTATTTGCTGCTCCGGCAAGAAGTGCAACAAGTCCAATTGCTGCAAATGTTGAACTATTAACTCCTGCCAGTTTTGCAAAAAGAGTCCCTGATGTTGCACCAATAAAAAATATTGGAGTGACAATACCACCACTTCCGCCAAAATTCAATGTAATTGAAGTAAAAAGAATTTTCAATATAAAGGCATACCAAACAACCTCTCCACCTTCAAGAACCTTCTGGATTGTTTCAATGCCCAATCCCAAGTACCTCCCTGAGAAAATAAATGTTAAAATAATAAGGATAAAACCTCCAAGTAGAGATTTAAATGGCTTTTTCAAGAAAATTCTTTCCTCAAATCTTTTAATCTGTTTCATAATTTCAATAAGAATACAGGAACAAATTCCAAAGAAAATTCCTGCAAGTATTACTTTTAACATAAATGTCCCCCTGAAAACTGGCATAAAATTTATAGGATGATAAAGATAGGTTATTCCTAAGGATGAAGTAACATGATAACTTACAATCCCAGCAATAAATGATGGTAAAATAACTTCATATAAAATACTTCCCACATAAAGAACCTCAACTCCAAATATACCTCCTGCTATTGGTGTTCCAAAAACAGAAGCAAAACCTGCACTGATACCACATATAACCAGTTTTTTACGGTCATTATCATCCAGTCTAAGAAAATCAGCAAAAATAGAAGAAAGTCCTGCACCAATCTGAGCACATGGCCCTTCTTTACCTACAGAACCTCCACCTGCAATTGTTATTATTGTAGCGATAAGTTTTACCGGCACAACAGATGGCTTTATTTTACCTGAATATCTATGAACTGCTTCTATAACTTTTTCGGTTCCATGTCCCTCTGCATCCGGTGCTAAATACATAACAAGGATGTTGCTAATAAATAATGCAAAAGGTAAAAATAGAAAATAGTATGGATATGAGGTAGTAAACTTAGTGCTTAGATGAAGAAGTTTTAAAAATATTCCTGTTGATAAACCAACAATTACACCAACAATTGTAGCCAGAATAATCCACTTTAAAACACTTATAAACAAAACTATTTGTTCCTCTAAAACTTTTTTCATAATTTAAAATTTATTATAACTTTTTGTTAATATCCAGTGTTTGCAAAGTCAATGAAATTTTATAATTTATATTATAATCTCTGTCAAATAAACGCCATCCTTCAGATAAACCTTCCCAAAATATAAGCCCTTTGTGAACCTCCGAAGTTCACAAGTCCTTGATAGTCAATAAGTTATATTTTGTTACCTAAGGACGATCCTTGTGCGAGGGGATGGTTGTGTTAAAATCTTATTGTAAATTCTTCTTCGGTAGAAACTGAAGATGAAGTAACCACATAGTTAACCTTTAATATCTTCTAACCTTTTTATTTCAGGACTCTTTTTCCAATCAATTGCATGTTTATTGAAAAATCATATTTACTAAAAACCAAAACTTATAATTAGTCAAATAGAGAAATTTTTTCTAAAAAGTAATTTGTGATATAATAAAATTGGTATTTATACTTCATTTGTTCATTTAAAGAAAAAAACTAACCGAAAGGCCAAATTTTGATAAAATCCACACCTCTGGAAGTGAGGAAAGAAAATTAGTTAAAATTAAAAATGAAGAAAAAAGGATATAAACTTAAATTAGGAGAAGTATTTTGTATCGCCTCTGGAGCAATGATAAGTTCTGGTCTTTTCATACTTCCTGGTATTGCATTTTCTTACGCAGGACCTTCTGTTATTCTTTCTTATCTTATAGCAGGTATTGCCTGTATCCCTACTGTTTTAAGTATGGCAGAACTTTCATCTGCTATGCCAAAAGCAGGTGGTGATTATTTTTATATAACACGGGGATTTGGACCTTTTGTAGGAACTCTTTCTGGTTTTGGTTCCTGGTTTGCTTTAAGTTTCAAAAGTGCCTTTGCTTTGATAGGTATGAGTGCATATATAAGTATGTTTATAAATCTTCCAATACAGTATTTTGCAGTAATTCTTTGTATTCTTTTTGTAATATTAAACATCATAGGGATAAAGGAAGCCAGTAGGACTCAAGTCATACTTGTAGTAGGACTTATAAGTATACTTCTAACCTATGTAATATGGGGTAGTTTTTATCTACGACCTGAAAACTTTATTCCATTTTTTTCTAAAGGACATATTTCAACTTTACGGACAGCAAGTTTTGTATTTGTTTCTTACGGAGGCCTTACAAAGATAGTAGCGATGGCTGAAGAAATAGAAAAATCAGAAAAAAATTTATTAAGAGGTATGATTTTGTCTTTACTTGTGGTTATGTTTCTTTATATTCTTGTAGTTTTGGTTACTATAGGTGTAGTCCCTTCTGAAATTTTAAGCAATACAATAACACCTATATCAGATGGTGCTAAAATTTTTGGAGGCCAAAATTTCCAAAAATTAGTAGGTCTTGCTGCTTTTTTTGCCTTTATTTCAACTGCAAATGCAGGTATTATGAGTGCATCAAGGTATTTACTTGGCATGAGTAGAGATAAACACTTACCAGAAATATTTCAAAAAATAAACAGAAAAAATATTCCATATATTGCTGTTCTTACTACCGGAATGTTCATGATATTTTCACTTCTGGTATTTCCGCTTGAAATTCTGGTTAAGATAGGGTCTATAATATTTCTCATGCTTTATATCCTTGCAAATTCTACAGTAATAATATTTAGAGAAAGCAAAATAACCAGTTATCAGCCAACTTTTTATTCACCTTTTTATCCTTACACACAAATAATAGGAATTTTTATCACAGGTTTACTTATACTTGAGACATCCACAGGTATTATTTTTTTAACAATCCTTTTTCTCTTTGTATGCGGCATTATTTACAAATATACCCTTCATAAAAAAGTCGTTAGAGATTCTGCATTGGAACATTTACTAAAAAAACTTATAAAACCCAACAAAAAACTCACAACCATTGATGTAGAAAGTGAATTGAGAGAAATAGTAATTTCAAGGGACAAGATAGAAGAATCAAGTTATTATCAAAAAATGGAGATAGATATATTTGAAAAAATTATAAAAAATAGCAGTGTCCTTGACCTTGACGAACCACTAAACTCAAAACTATTTTTTAGGCGTATATCTGATGCTCTATCAAAGGAATTAAAAATAAATAAATTAGAACTTATGAGAAAACTTATTGAAAAAGAAAAGTCATCAAATCTTATTGTTGAAGAAGGAATTGCTATGCTTCATCTTATCATTGAAGGAAAAGATATTGTTAAGGTATTGTTTGTAAGAAATAAAAATGGAGTGGTATTTACTAATGGTTATTCTGTTAAAACTACGATTGTTATTTTAAGTTCTTCTGATAAACAAGCCCTTCATTTAAAACTTCTTTCATATTTTCTTACGATGATAAAAGCACCTGATTTTAATAATGAATTGCTACTACAATTAAAAAAGGATGAACTTATTGAAAAAACTTTTGAATTTATAATTAAAAAAATACAAATGAAATATCAAAAATTAACCAAAAAGGAAGGAAACGAGTAAAAATCCCTCTCCCTGACATTTGATATTCACAATTCCTTGCTGGTCAATAATAATTATTGCTTTCTTCATTTTCATATCTAATTCCTTTTTTCATTTTCTCAGTGCCTTTTTATCTTATTTTTAAGAAGGCGAGAAAATTTCAATACATTTTTGATAAGCAATTCGCCTATAAATTTAAATTAATATAAGCCTTTTGTGAACCTCCGAAGTTCACAAGTCCTTGATAGTCAATAAGTTATATTTTATTTCCTGAGGACGGCCCTTGTGCGAGGGGAGGGATTTGAACCCTCACGGGATTACCCCACTGGATCCTAAATCCAGCGTGTCTTCCTTTCCACCACCCTCGCAAATACATCTCAAATCCCTTGTCTATCAACAATTTCTCCATCCTACCTCAGAGGTGGGAAAAAAGGGACATCTTTCTCCTTTTCAATTATATATATCCATAAGACTTTTTTTTTCTGTCTTTCTTAGATTACTTTTAAATTCAAGTGCTAAGAAGTGTCCATTATCACATTTATAAATATTATCTCCAATCCATTTTTCGAGTTTTCTATTACACTTTGGACATTTAGAAATATCTACTTTCATTCTACGCCTCCAGTTTTTTGTAATATAACTTCTCATTAAAACTATAAAAAATTTCTTATTAGATTGAATAAAAAATCAAGTTTGTAGTCATTGTGGAAAAACATGTAGTGAATAATAAAATTCACCCTCTTTAAACATCGAATCATATATTCCACCACCAATAGATCGCATAAAGTTTACTCCATCTTCATTTAATCCCTTAACTTCCATTATTCCAGAAAATTGTCTGGTTTCACCAGGACGTAAATTCTTGAATATTTCTTCTTTGGATGCTCCAAACTTCTGTGGACCCCAATTTTTCCCTAACCATTGTTGAATCGGAGGAAACTCCCCAACTCAGTTTATTTGAACTTTTACAAGAGGTGCTATGTTTTCTCCTGTATTTGTAGCAGTGCCTTCATATACAATCTCATTGAAAATGGGAAAGCCTCAGGAACTATTGAGGCTTACCCATAATCCTTACTTCAATATCTGAAGATGTGGCGATTTTTTTTGACGACTACAACCAGGTAAAAAAGAAAATAATATAAGGAAAGTAATCACTATAACTAATTTTTTCATTTCTCTACCTCTTGTTTTTCTATTTATTTTGCTTCTTCTCAAATATTAAAGTTTTTTATTATTTATTTAAACCATTTTTCTACTGCTTGTTTTATAAGTTTTTTATATTTTTCTTCTGGAATTGTTGAAACAAATTGACCAAAAACAGGCCTTTTCGCTTTCTTGCTCCAAACATAATAACAATGTCTGTAATAATATTTACCATCTTTACCTTCAATTTTTTGAATAAAGTGTTTATCATTATTGTCTAAAATTACACTTACTTCATCTGTTACTTTTCCTTTCAAGGTGTTTTTTTCATTTTTCTCTCTTGACTTAAATGAAACTTTCTTCTTTATAGTGGAAAGTTTTCCCATCTCTTTTCTTATCTCATTATTATCCATTCTTTTTCACCTCCTTTCACAAATTTTGTATCTCTCATAAAATAATTACTAATCTTTCAAAATTTCTCCTTTTTTCTTCACACCCACCTTTTTATTACTTCAATTTACACCTACAGTAAGAACATATACTTGCATTTTTACTAATAGTCTTATCACAATAGGAACATTTTACTACATCTTTTTTGTCATGGGTTAAGAGATAGTATCCAGTTGGGTAAAAGGAAGAAATTTTAAAATATAGTTTTATAAGGTCTGTTATTTCATCAAGATTCATAATAGGGAAGAGTGTAACATCTTTAGGCAATTTTACATAAGAAGATAATTTTTCATATGGAGTCATATCTATTGTTGAATGAAATCTTTTTGTATTGTAAAACCATTCCCATCTTAATGCTCTTTCAAAAAATCTTGTTTGTTTTCAATTCTTTCTATCTGTGGTATGTAAAATTCATTATCATCTGTTTGGTGGCTTCTTTCTACAAATGCATTATATTCTTTTTTACCTTTTGGAATATGAATAAGAATACTACCCAACGGATTGAATATCTCTCTATTTAAAAACTCAATTTTATTCACGCTTTTTCCTCCAAATTCCTCTCCGTTATCTGTCTGTATTGTTATTTTGTGTTTTAAACCTAAACTCCTCACAAAATATATTACACTCATCATAAATAAAAGTCCATTTGTAAAATTTTTTGTATATGAATAACTTAAAAATTTTATCCTTGTTTTCATATCTATTGCTCTATATTGATACACAGAAATATTTATTTTTTCTTTATTATCTTCCTTACTGTTTTTCTGGTTGTTTTAAAAATTCTTGAAAAGTTCTTATATGTTTAGATCGGAAGAGCGGTTC
>CAZCUO010000017.1:0-3638 GCA_964502135.1 uncultured bacterium | reverse complement strand
TCTTGAAAAGTAAATTTTTAAAAATCTTTTTATTTTACTTTAAAAAATTATAAAACAAGAGATGGGTTTTAAAATAAAATGTGAAAAAAATTCGGTTTTATATTAAATTTGTTAACATATCTTCTAACTTTTCTAAACCTTAACTTTCCAAGGAATCAAAAAATCATTTTTTACATTGAAATCCAAAACAAGGGACTTTTTACATTGTCTGCCAATGATTTGTGAACTTCGGAGGTTAGTAAAAATGGGATTTATTCTGTATTGTCTATTAAAATCTAATTAAAATTTTTCACTTTAAAAAAATGAAAAAAGAAATCACATTTAAAAATTATAGTTTAGGAAGAAAGTCCTTTAAGAAAATAATATGTGTTTGTAAGACGAAAATGATGGGTAAATTCTAAATTTTTTTGTAAATCTCCTTTAATAAGATTAATTCTGTTGAAAATTTCGGGTAATAGGGAATTTATTTCATCTTTTATATTTCTTCTATATTTTTCGGCCAAAAATACCAAAATTTTATAAAGAATGTTTTCTTCATTTAGGTTAGAAAGGTAAAAATCTATATTTGCCAAAATTATTAATTTTTTCTTTGCCCTTGTTATTGCTACATTTATAAGACGTTTTCCATGATCAATTTCATTTTCTAAAAATAAACGCCCTACCTTTTCTTGAGGGTAATCATCTGTTAGATCCATTATAATTATATCTTTTTCAGAACCTTGAAATTTATGAATAGTAGCGACTTTTACATTAATTTTAAAATCTTTGCAAATATTCTTTATTAATTTAGATTGGGTAGTATATGGAGTAATTATTCCAACTGATTCTGGATTTAAACCATTATCTATAATTTTTTTCCCAATAAATACTGACAAAATAGCATTTCCAAAATTGTATCTTGATTTATTTATATCTTTATAACATTTTAAATTTAACTCTGAAGTATCATATAAAATAACAGATTCACCGGGACAAGGTGGTAAATCAATTATTTTTTTCTGTTCATTATTATCCACTTGAGCATCTCGTAATCTACCATCGTATATAAATTTATTTACAATTTCTGAAATATTAGGATGCATTCTATATTGAATTCCTAATAGAAATAAACAAGGTAATTCACTTTTTTTCTCAACTGTCTCAATTATATTTGCCTCATCAAAAATGTCCCGCTGAAGCCATTTTTTAGATTTTTCTGATTCTGAAAGCGAAATAGGAGGTAATTGTCTAAAATCTCCAAATATTGCAACTCTTTTCTTGGCAAGAGAAGCACTTGCAAATATATAAGGAATATAAGCCATACTTGCTTCATCTATTATGACAGTGTCTATATCTTTTCTATCCAATATTTCTTTTGAAACAAAGGTTTTTGCCAATGTAGTCCCTATAATTCTTGCGTTTTCAACAAGTTCTTTAGAGAATTGATTTTTTGCATCTAATAATTTTTTTAAATCTGTTTTAATTTTTTCTAATTTTTCACTATCTATCTTTTTTCTCTCCGCTTTCATATCACTATTTTTTAAACTTTCCATCAGGTCTTCTTTTTCCTTTTGTAATTTTTCTATTTGATTCATTAATCCAGGGTATTTTCTATATAATATCCCTTCAATAGTAATTTCTTTTAACTCTTCTTTTTCTTTTAAATATAAGGTGCCATATCTTAAAATTTGTCCCTCTTCAATAACTTTTTCATTTTTAAAACATTCGTATATGCTCTTCATTATCATATCCACCGCTATATTACTATGTGAAAGCAGAAGAATTTTTTCGCCTTTTTCAAAAAGTGCTCGCGTAGTTAATCCTATACATGTAGTTTTTCCAGTGCCTGGAGGTCCCCATATATAAGATACATCGCTTCCACAAATTAAAGATGCTGCTTCTTTTTGATATTCATTAAAAGAAAATTTTTTCAATTTTTCTAAAACTCTATTTACATAAAATTTTTCATATGAAGAATTTATCGTTTTTCTACCAATTACTTTAAAAGGCAAGATTAATTTTTCTTTTTCTTGAAATAATTGTGTCAAATATTCTCTTAGGGCCTCAAGAAGATATTCTAATTGGGGTATTAAATAGGCCATCTCTACTTTTTCACCAAGAAAATCGTCAAATTTCAGAACAACAAAATCATCTTTCCCTGTTAAGAAAAAGCCCTTAATACTTTTATTACTTATTTCTAATTTTATAGGTGTATCATCTGGAATAAGATAGTCAAAATCGGTCAAAAAAGAATATACATAACCAGAAATATCCTCTCTAATGAGTTTTCCATCATATAATGATATTTTACGATTTACCTCTCTCAAAGATTTTATTTCTTCATCCAATGCTTCACAGAATTCTTCTTCTAAATTTTTATCTTTAATTTCTTTTTTAATAGGCTCAATCTGTATATTTTCTTTCTCATCAATTTCTTCTATTACTGGTTGATCTACAAGGATTTTATTATATTCTTTTAATGTTTTTTTCAAATTTTTCTCTAAAGTTTTTAATTCTAATTCTTTTTCATTAAGTTCCTTTTCTTTTTTTAGTAATTCCTCTTCTAAAAGTTTTAAATCCTTTTCTCTTTTTTGAAGTTTTGCTTCCTGTATTTTTAATTTTTCTTCTAAAAGTTTTAAAACTTCTTTTCTGTTTTGAGCATACAATTCTGCTTCTTTAATTATTCTATCTCTTTCATTTAATATTTTTGATACTTCTTCTTTATTTTTAAGTTCTTCTTCTTTTTGTTTCAGTTGGATTGTTTCTCTTTCTATAAATTCTTTCGCATTCTTCTCTGGCTCTTCTATTATATTTTGGGCTTGAAATTTTACTAATTTTAACTTTTCCTCTATTTTTTTGATTTCTTCTTCAATCTCTCTCTTCTTCTCTTCTAAAACTTTTACCTCTATTAATAGTTCTTCTTTTCTTTTGTTTTCTTTATATATTCCTCCTTCTTTAATTGTTCTTTCTGCTTTTTCTATTATTTTTTTTGCTTCTTCTTGGGCTTTTTTAATTATTTCTTCTGCTTTCTTTTCTGAAACCTTTAAAATTTGTTGCCCTCTTTTTTCTGCTTCGGAGAGAGTCCATCCAGGGGAGATTATTTTTTCATCATTTTTTCTTACAGAATTTCTTCTCCACCACATTTTAGTTTCCCTTTTAGTATATTTTAAAAGGTAAAAAGAAGTATTTCAAGGGAACCTATTAAAAATGTTATTTTAGAGATTGCCAGAGGAAGATTGCACCTCCTACAAAGAGAAGGAATTTTTCAAAAGGTTTTCTATCTGGATTAAGAGATTCTAAAATACCTGCTATTCCACCTACTAATAAAAGACCTTTTTGAGTTTCTTCTGGAGATAATGGTTGTATATAAGTTTTAGGTAATTTTTGAACAGTAGCAGTAGGAAGATTAAAGACCTGAGTTATATTTTCCTGTTGAGTTTTAGTTGTTGCAGGTAAATTTGAATTTACTTGAGTAACATTTTCCTCTTTTTCTTTCTTTTTACTTCTTTCTCTTAATTGCTTCCTTGTTATTTCTTCATGACAGTTTGCACATAGGGTAATTGTAAAATCAGGTTGATTAATTTTGTCAGGATGATGTTCTTCAAGGACTTCTGGATTTGTTTCTCCAGCCCTCTTGAACAGTTTTTATAAATTTAAAG
>CAZCUO010000016.1:0-3843 GCA_964502135.1 uncultured bacterium | reverse complement strand
AAAATTAAAGGGACTGATAAGGAGTTTAAATATAGGGATTTTTATAAAGAAGATGAACCAAATATTTTAATTTATTATCAAAAAGAAAAGGATAGAATTAAAGAATCAGGTAAAGGAAAAGTTTATGAAACAGAATTAATTCAGAGAGCATACGAGGTTTTAAAAAATAAAAGAGAAATAGGAGAGAATGAAAAACAAAATTTAGTTTGCGAGTTTTACAAAAATCTTGAAAATTCTAAATATTTACAAAAATTCTATGAGACATTAACAATTCTTAATTCTGGTTATGTTTCTGAAAATATGAAGGAAGCCCACGAGTTATTTAGAAAAATTTATACAATTCCTATGGTAAGTGAAGATAAAATTGAAGATATAGTTGACAAAATTAATAAAGTAGAAGAGAAGAAGTTTAACTGGATATGGTTTAAAAGAAATATAATTGCAGAATATGTGATAAATGAAAATTTGTATAGATTTAGAGAATATGAACTTAAAGATTTGTGGACTGAAATAAAAGAGAAAATTCAAAATGATAAAATAAAAGGAAAATTAAAAAACTATTGCTCTGGAATTTATGTTTGCTCTGAAATTTATGTTTCTAAAAATTCTAAATTTGTATAATTATATTAGACAAAAATGTTATAATTTTGTAAAATAATATTAGACAAAAATGGAAAAAATTTATCCAAGAAAATTAAAAAAGATTCTTATTGATGAAATTAATAAACCACAAATAACAGTGATAACAGGCATGCGCCAGGTTGGAAAAACAACTTTGATTAAAGATATTTTTAATCAGGTTACAACAGAAAACAAAATTTTTATAGATCTTGAAAATCCATTAAATCATAAAATATTTGAAGAAAGAAATTATGAAAATATTATAGGAAATTTAAAAGTTGCTGGATTGAAATCTGAGAAAAATGCATATGTTTTTATTGACGAAATACAACTTATGCCAGAGATTTCAAAGGCAATAAAATATTTGTATGACCAATATAAGATAAAATTTTTTTTAACTGGTTCGAGTAGTTTCTATCTTAAAAATTTATTTCCAGAATCACTTGCGGGAAGGAAAGTGATTTATGAATTATATCCACTGGATTTTGAAGAATTTTTAATCTTTAAGGATAAAAACAAAAGATTTTTTGAAAATTTTGACGAAAAGGTAAAAAATAAAAACAAAATTGAATTTGAAATTTTTAAAAATTTTTATAATGAGTATTTAAATTTTGGAGGTTTTCCTGCAGTTGTTCTTGAAAAAGATATTAAAAGGAAAAATTTATTAATTGAAGATATTTTTAAATCTTATTTTGAAAAGGATGTCAAAACATTGGCAGATTTTAAAGATATAAGTAATTTAAGAAATCTAATACTGCTTCTTGCTGGAAGAAGTGGTTCAAAAATAGAAATTTCAAAAATATCAATTGAACTAGGAATTACAAGGCAGACAATATATTCTTATCTAAATTTTCTTGAGAAAACATATTTTATTTCCCTTGTTTCTCCCTATTCAAAAAGAATAAATGGTGAAGTAAGAGGTGCTAAAAAAGTATATTTATGCGATACTGGAATTTTAAATTATCTTGTTAAGGTTGATGAAGGAAAAATATTTGAAACAAGTATATTTAATTGTTTGAAAAAAATGGGTAAAGTCAATTATTATCAAAAGTATAAAGGACCCGAAATTGACTTTATTTTGAATAATGAATTTGCATTTGAAGTTAAATTATTTCCTACTCAATCCGATCTTAAAAAATTGAAAATTACTTGTGAAAAAATTGGTATAAAAAAATATTACATTATATCAAAAAATTTTGTTGAACTTGAGAAGACAATAATTGGCTATGATTTATGAGTAATCTATTATTTGAAAGGATTACAGGGACAGAAGTAGCATATTATATAGTTTGTAAAAGAAAATTGTGGCTATTTTCACATGGAATTGAATTTGAGAGGTTTTCAGATTTTGTTGAAATTGGCAAGATTATAAGTGAGACCTATTTTGAAAGGGAAAAATTTAAAGAAATTGAGTTAGATAGTTTTAAAATTGATTTTATTAGGGTCGGTAGCGAAATAGTTGTAAATGAAGTGAAAAAATCAAAAAAACTTGAAGAATCTCATATTTGGCAAACAAAATTTTACATCTATCAACTTCAAAAATTAGGTCTTGACTGTAAAAGAGGTATCATTCACTATCCCAAATTATTAAAAAAAATTGATGTTGAACTTTTTGAAGAAGATAAAATAAAAATAGAAGAGGCATTGAAAGAAATTGAAAATATTGAAAAACTTGAAAAACCCCCTGATGTTATAAATAAACCATATTGTAAAAATTGTGCATATTACCAGTTTTGCTATATATGAAGACATATTATATTTTTTCAAATGGTGTTTTAAAAAGAGAGGGAAATAGTATATTATTTGAGGTTTCAAGTGGGGAAAGAAAATTTATTCCTGTTGAAAATGTTGAACAAATCTATGTTTTTGGAGAGGTTCATTTTAATAACAAATTTTTAAACTTTATTTCAAAATATGGAATTTGTCTCCACATTTTCAATTACTATGGTTTTTATTCTGGAAGTTTTTATCCAAGAGAATCATTAATTTCAGGAGATTTAACTGTAAAACAGGTGGAAGTATATTTAAACAACGAAAAACGACTTGAAATTGCATCTCTAATTGTTGAAGGTGCAATACATAACATAAAGAGAAATATTGGAAAAAGAGAAATGTTTAAAAAGGAAATAGAAATAATTGAAGGGTATCAGAATAAAATAAAAGATGTAAAATCAATAAATGAGTTAATGAGTATAGAGGCACATGTGAGAAAAATTTATTATGATTGTTTTGAAAAAATTACAAATTGGAAATTTGAAGAAAGAACAAAAATGCCTCCTAAAAATCCATTAAACGCTATGATTTCATTTGGAAATTCACTTGTTTATACTACAATTTTAAAAGAAATTTATTTAACTCCTTTAAATCCAACAATTAGTTTTTTACATGAACCATCTGAGAGAAGGTTTTCTTTATCACTTGATATTTCAGAAATTTTTAAGCCAGTTTTATGTGATAGATTAATTTTCAAACTTATAAACTTGAAAGAGATAAAGGAAGACAATTTTGAAGAAGCACTTGAAGGCATATATTTAAGGGAAGATGGTAGGAAGATTTTTGTTGAAAATTATGATAAAATATTAGAAACAACAATTATTCACAGAAAACTGAGGAAAAAAGTGAAATATAAGACATTAATTAAACTTGAATTATACAAATTAATAAGACACATATTAGGAGAGAAAAAATATCAACCATTAAAAGTGTGGTGGTAAATGCAAGTTATATTTATATATGATATTGACTTAACAGATGAGAAAAAAGGTCAAAAAAGATTGAATAAAGTGAGAAAAATTGGAAGGAAATATTTAACACATATTCAAAAATCTGTCTTTGAGGGCGAATTAACAGAAGGTAAACTTGTAAAAATGGAAGCAGAAGTGTTAAAAGTGATAGATAAAGATAAAGACAGTGTTATTTTCTATACAATTCCTGATGGAGTAAAAATAAATAGAAAACTTATTACAAATTTACCAGATCCAACTAAAAATGTTCTTTGAAAATTTGGGGTTTGGCAGATTGACTTTCAAGGGGTTTCATCGCTAAAGGTTTGACGCAAAAACAAGAAAAGAAATTGACAAACCCCTTGATTTTATTATAAAATTTTTTCGGTTGCAATCTGCCAAAGAGGAATTTAAACGAAATTAAAGAAAAAGAAGAAAACGATGAAAAAAACGTTGCAATCTGCCAAAGAGGAATTTAAACAATATAACTATTGAACCT
>CAZCUO010000015.1:0-3667 GCA_964502135.1 uncultured bacterium | reverse complement strand
TTTTTCTTTTACTTTTTCTTTTGAATATTTAGTATTTCCAATATGCACTCTTATTAAATCAGTAGTAAAACTTTCATTTTCAATGTTGACTTCTACTTTTGCTGATTTTAATATATATTTTGATAAAATTTTTGCTGAATATTCTTCTGCTTTTGTGGGATTTTCTGGAATAATTATTAAAAAATTTGCTCTTCCATTATCAAAAAGTGTTAAACTAAAAGAAGAACTTAAAAAAATTAGAAAAAACATAAATATTACCTTTTTCATATTTTCCTCCTATTCAATAACAACTCATTCATTATCTCACAGTATAAATAATTGTAAATGTTCCAGGAGGAGTATATGGTTTAACAGGATTGTAACTTTTAAGTTGTTGTTCATTCATTGCTTCAACATGTCCATCTGCAAACATAAAATTGCCAAATCCAAGATGTCTAACAGCAGGTGCTCCTACATAAGTAGTGGATGAATTATCAATACCATACCATTGAATTCCATAATATTGAGGATAAGTTTGAGGCATATATACATAAGCACTATCTCCAACAAGTATATATTTTTCAGCAATCTGTAATTTTGAAATATTTAAAAATTGGTTATTATGTGTAGCAGAAATTTTAAACATATTCGCATAAGGAGTGCCTGCTAACCACAAACCTGGTCTTGATATTCCATATGTTCTACCTATATTATCTATATCAACTTTACCACTTGGACATACAAAAATACTATTTGTTCCTTTTCCATATCCTGCATATGGAGTTGGCTGACCTGTTTCTGTTGGAGATGGTTTTCTTGTTATTTTAACATATCCCAATCTCCATAAAAATTCTGTCCATGCGAGAAAACCGGTTCCTGAAACACTTTTCCCTGGTAGAGCATAATTATATGTTGCTGAATTCGCAATTACCCAGCCATCATAATCTTCTGCATACATTCTAAAAGCAAGTCCTATCTGTTTTAAATTATTCATACATAAACTTGACCTTGCTCTTTCACGGGCTTTACTTAATGCTGGTAAAAGCATCGCTGCAAGGATGCCAATTATTGCCACCACTACTAATAATTCTCTATTAATGTAAAACCTTTTCTTTTCATTTTATTCACCCCCTTTCTTATTTTCTGTTTTTTTTCAAAATTTTTGACTATCTTCATATTAAATCACCTCCTTTCATCTCTATTTTTAATTTTATTTTTATATTTCTCTTTTCACCCTTCGCCAATCTATCTATAACATCAAAACCTGTCCTTCCATATTCTTTAAATGAAAAAAATACACTTTTTGGATATCCTTCCTTATATGTATATAAAACAAAATTACCATTAATTCCTCTATTTATAATCTCATCACTTACTTTCATATTCCCTATTATCATAAAATCTGCCTTATTTATATTCTCAAAAATTTCTTTTAAATTTTTATAGTCCTTTGTCTCTATAACAATCTCTTCATTTATATTTTTACTTTCCAAAAATTCTTTATATCCATCATAAATCAAATCTCCACTCCTTTTTACTCCATATTCTCCCTTTTCACTTATAACTATCCCTATTTTTCTTACTCCTTTCCTATATAAACTCTCACATATTTTTTTTGTAACTCCTTTATAATCATATATGACATAACTACAATCAATATCTGGATAATAATTTGCTATAACAACAAAAGGAATTTTATTTTCTTTAAGAAATTTTATGTCATTTTCAGGAAGTGGTGAGAGAATTATCAAACCTTTAAGTTTATTTTTATTTAAAAGATGATAGAGTGAATTTTTTGTTTCAATTATTGACCTTTTTCTTGTTGTATAAAGATGTAAGTGATAACCAGTTTCCTCTGCTTTTTCTTCTATTCCTTCTATAACCTGCTGAATAAATATAGAATTTGGTTCTTTAAAATTATAAAAAATAACCCCTATCTCATTTAATCTTTTTTCTCTAACTATACTCCCTTTCCCAACTTTTCTCTCAATATATCCCTCATCTTCAAGTTCATTTAACACTCTTCTTGCAGTTATACTTGAAACATTAAATCTATGAATAATTTCTCTCTCTGACAAAATATTTATCTTTCTTGCTTCTATCTCTTCCCTTAATATTTCTTTTATTTTTAAATATTTTGGCTTTAACAATTCCATTTTGTATTCGTATACTAATTTAAAACAAGTTTTATTTTTTGTCAAGTTTTTTCACGAAATCACAACATAAAGTTTTTTATTTTTTTATTTATAATAAATTTTTTATCACAACTTTATTATACTTTTCTATAAATTGGTCAGATAATATGTCAAATTTCTAATATTTCAGGAGCACATGTGATTGGATGGGATAGATATGATATGAGATTAAAAAAAGCAATTGAAAATGGGATTGAAGAAGTTGTAAATATTGAAAAGGAAGACCCTATAAAGAAAACAACAGAATTTTCAAGAGGATATGGCATTGATACAGCATTTGTTTGCTTTGGTGGTGAAGCGACATCTACTTTTAATTTAATAGTTGACACAATGAAAACTGCACCTGATACTCATAAAATGGGAAAAATAGTTATTGTTGGAGGGGTTGAATTAAATTTAAAATTTCCAACTTTTCTCGGGAATATAGATATTTATTCTTCGTCAAGAACAGGCCCTGGGTATCATGACCAAGATTGGGAACATGGAAATGATTACCCACCTGTATTTGTTCAATGGACAACAAAAAGGAATCTTGAGGAAATATTATTACTTATAAAAAAGAGAAAGTTAAATTTAAAATCATTGATAACTGATATATTTCCACTAACTAAAATTTCAGAAGCATGTGAAAAAATAATAAATCATCCAGATAAAACATTGGGAGTAATTTTAAAATGCAGATAATTTTCATTTTTGTAAAAATTTAATTAATCTCTAACGGCCTAAAATACTTCCCAAAAGAGATGCAGTTGCCATCACACGAAGAAATCCATATTTCTCAATGAAGTAATACTTTTGCTCCAAGTTTTGTAGATGCCCAACACGCAGCCATTCCAGAAGGAATGTTAACAACTATATCTACTTTCATTTTTAATCTCCTAAAATTTAAATCTGAAATTTTTTGAAATTAAAATTTGTTCTATTAAACTTGCTATATTCATTGTTACCCAGTAAAGTAAAAGACCTGAAGGGAAATTGTATAAAATAAAAAGAAACATTAAAGGTATAATTAAATTTAAAGTTTTTTGACCATGATCTGTGCTTGGTGTCAATTTCTGTTGAAAGTATGAAGTGATTGTCATTAGAATTGGTAATATATTTAAAGGAAAACCATTTAATTTTAAGATAGTATCAGGCATAGATAAATCTTTAATCCATAAAATAAAAGGTGCTCCCCTTAAAAATATTGAATTTCTTAAAGCAAGAAAGAAACCAATAAATACAGGAATTTGAATTATTGTTGGAAGGCATCCAGCAAAAGGGTTTATATTATACTCTTTGTAAATATTCATAAGTTCTTTTTGGAGTTGATATGGATTACCTTTATATTTTTTTTGAATGTCTTGTAAATATGGTTTTAATTTTTGTAATTGCTTCATTGAATATAAACTTTTTCTGGTTAAAGGAAAGAATATAATTTTAATAATAAAAGTCAAAAAAACGATTGCCCATCCCCAGTTTGGAACAATTTTATGAATAAAGTTCAAGATCGG
>CAZCUO010000014.1:0-13533 GCA_964502135.1 uncultured bacterium | reverse complement strand
CTATCACACATTTAAAACCAGCAAGAGTCGGAATGACTTGACCCGTTTTAAGGGGATTGCGACAGTTCTTGTGAATATTCCCAGTTTCCCCATTTCCCACAGTCGGAATGACTTGACCCGTTTTAAGGGGATTGCGACTCTTTCACTTCTCACCTCCTTTCGTCATAAATTCAGGGTCGGAATGACTTGACCCGTTTTAAGGGGATTGCGACTCTGTTTCAGCGATTTTCTGTATCACAGATGCGACGATGGTCGGAATGACTTGACCCGTTTTAAGGGGATTGCGACTCTTTCTGTAATTCCTTGAGTTCTTTGATATTATTAGCGTTGGAATGACTTGACCCGTTTTAAGGGGATTGCGACTAAGTTCATGAAGTATGGTTTTTCGCAACTGTGGTAACTGGTCGGAATGACTTGACCCGTTTTAAGGGGATTGCGACTAACACTCATCTATGTCTATTATCCTTTCTTTTCTGTCGGAATGACTTGACCCGTTTTAAGGGGATTGCGACTTTCTACTAAGGGTTCTCCAACTGGGACTTTTTTACTTGTCGGAATGACTTGACCCGTTTTAAGGGGATTGTGGAGTATACAACCTATCTAAATTCTAAAAAAGGAGGGAAAATGGAACCAGCAGAATTAATTGTAAATGCATGGCTTCAAATGAAAGGGTATTTTTTAATGACAAATCTTAGAGTGGATAGAGCTAATGAAAAAGGAGGAAAAAAACCAGAAATAGATATACTTGCGATAAAATTGAAAAAGAACAAAAAAGAAGTTGAAGAAAAATTGCATGTAGAAATTACTGTTGCAGTCAATCCATTTGGGAAGTGGAATAAAGAA
Source organism: uncultured bacterium (assembly GCA_964502135.1). Lineage (GTDB taxonomy): Bacteria > Ratteibacteria > UBA8468 > B48-G9 > JAFGKM01 > JAMWDI01. The sequence goes on along the minus strand of CAZCUO010000014.1, from coordinate 12,690 downwards.
CATATTAAAAAAAACATAAGAAAATTTGATGAAGAAGAAAGAAAAAGTTTTATTAAAGAATACATAGGAGAAAATTATAAAAAATTACTTGTGATAAGTGATAAATGTATTCCTAAAAATGACAAAGAGTTTGAAAATATTTTAAAGAAAAATGGAATTGAGTATATCCGTTTCAGCGAGATTATTAAAGAATTAAAAGAGATGATGAAGGGGAAATCCTACGATGATAGTACGAGAAGATTTCTTGGATTAATTTTTGAGCACGAATCTACCCCGTGTCCACCTCAGAGGTGGGCTTAAGGAATGATTGAAAGAGAAAGGTTTTCAAAGGTGATTTTTTAAGAGGATTTTTTTTCTAAAATTTTATCAATTATAAAAATTTTTGCCACTTTCTTATTTTATGAATGAATACTTCTAAATGTTTTTTCCATATTTTACTTTTTCATTTTTTCTCTATCTGGATTTATATCTTAACCTAAAAGAGGAATGAGTTGGCCTATTGAGATGAAATATTTGTTTTTTCTGAAAATTATCAAGACAGTTTTTTAAATTGAAATTCTATACTTGACAAAAAAATTTTTTGTAATAAAATGTTTCCTATAGGAAACCAAAAATTCAAAATTTTGTTTTTTTGAGGGTACTAATGGAAAAAATAAAACAATATTTAATTGATTTTCAGAAAAAAGAATTTGATGTATTTGATAGGGAATTGAAAGTAAAATTTACAAAAGAATTTATCACTTCAATAATTGGAGCAAGAAGAGTTGGTAAAACTTATTATCTTTTCAGTTTGATAAATAAAATTAAAGATAGGAAAAGTGTTCTTTATATAGATTTTGATTTGCCACAATTTTTAGATTTTGATGGAAGGGATTTAAAAGAACTTATTAATTTGCATATTCAGACATTTGGAAAACTTGAGTACATATTTTTTGATGAAATTCAGAATATAAGAAATTGGCAATACGGTTTGAAAGAGATTTATGAGGAGAAAAAATATTATATTTTTATTACAGGAAGTTCATCAAAATTATTAAGTAAAGAACTTGCAACTCAACTTCGTGGTAGAACTATCACATACATATTATTTCCTTTGTCTTTTAGAGAAATTTTAACAATAAAAAATATTCCTTGTCCTTTAAAATTAATTTCTACATTAGAAAAAAACAAAATACTTTTTGAATTTAATCATTATCTTGAAATTGGGGGGTATCCACAAATTTTTAAAGAACAAGAATTAAAAGAAGAAATAGTAAAAGATTATAAAGACCTTGTTTTGTTTAGGGATATGGTTGAAAGATATAGTATTAAAAACATCTATGTGGTAAAACGACTATTTGAATATCTTATCTCCTCTTTTGCTAAAGAAATTAGTATAGACAAGTTTTACAATTATTTAAAATCACAGAATATTTCAGTAAGTAAAAAGACCTTATACAATTATTTAGAATATTTTGAGAGTTCAATTTTTTTCCATTTTTTGAGGAGTTATAAAATAAAAGGAAGATTTAAAAAGGTATATGTAAATGATATTGTTTTTGTTGAGAAAGAGTATGGAAGGAGATTGGAAAATGTAGTTTTTATTGAGTTATTGAGAAGAGGAGAAAATGTTTATTACTTTAAAAATAAATTTGAATGTGATTTTGTAATCCATAAAAATCAAGCAATTCAAGTTGTATGGGAATTAAATGAAGAGAATGAAAAAAGAGAAATAAATGGATTAATAGAAGCGATGAAATATTTTAAAATTGAAAGTGCCCTAATATTAACTTATGATCAAGAAAAAGAAATTAAATTAGATAGATATAAAATTCAGATTCTTCCTGTATGGAAATGGCTTTTAAGATAAATGTGTATATTTTCCAAGTTGAAAAATTTTAGTGCAAATGTGTTTTAATAGAAAAAGTAGGGGGGTTTTTGCGGAAAAGGAAGTTGGAGGCATTGATACACTTGCTCTTTGACAACCAGCAGTCGGAATGACTTGACCCGTTTTAAGGAGATTGCGAATTGGATGTTCTATTTAAAACTTAAAAGGTGATGAAATAATGAAAATTCAATCTAATTAAATAGAAAAGAGTGTAATATTTTGTTTTTTTGATTGGAGATTATTTTCTATTTGGAAATTTTACATATAAATCTTAAAATAAGGTAAAATATAATTGAAATGGAAAAAGAAATAATTTTTTTAGTTGAAGAGGATGTAGAGGGTGGATATATTGCAAAATCTATTGGCTATTCAATTTTTACAGAAGGCGAAAATTTAGAAGAACTTAAAAAAAACATACTTGATGCAGTAAAATGTCATTTTGAAAAAGAAGAAGATATACCTAAAATAGTTAGATTGCATATAGTTAAAGAAGAAATAATTGAGAATGTCTAAATTACCACGTGATATTTCAGGTAGGGCACTTGCAGAAAAACTTAAAAAATTCGGATATGAGATAACAAGAGAAACAGGAAGTCATATAAGATTATCAACAAATATTATGGGTTATCCTCATCATATAACAATCCCAGACCATAAAACTTTAAAGATAGGCACTCTAAATAACATTCTTAAGGATATTGGAATTTATCTTAAAAAAGAAAAAAGAGAATTGATTGAAATTTTGTTGTCGGAATGACTTGACCCGTTTTAAGGGGATTGGGACATAATAATTTATATAAACTCACACTTATACAAATCTTTGCTCCATATATTTCATTCCTTTTTATCCTTCCAACTATTCACCTTCAATCCATAATTAGTTTTTTTATCTTTTGTAAAACTTTTCACTAAATTTTAAATGTATTATAAAGACGAAGTTTGTTTTTATCGTTTAAATGTAATTGGTTAAAATAATTTGTAAGTTTATGGAATTCTTTAATGAATTTGTTTTTTAAAAATAAGTGGCAAACTTTATAAAAGAGAAAAAGAAAGGGATAATTTTTAAGGGAAATATAATAATCATTGTTAAAAAAAGGGAAATTAGTTTTAAAAACTTAAAAGTTGCCAAGGGATATGAAAATTAGGTAAAAAGGAGGAAAATGGAATTAGTTTTATCTATAATAGGAGTGAATATTGTTTTTGTAATAAATGATACTTATTTGGACTGTATTTTATTGTTCTTATAATTGAATTTTTGTTAATTTTTTTCGTGGAAGCAATAATAAAAAATAAATAAACTGAGATTAGATAATTTTCATTTTTAAATTTTTTCTATTTTCAAAATGACTTATTTAAACTTTTTTAAAATAGAACTCAGATAAAGAAGGCCGTGTGATTAGAAAATAGAAGATATCAAAAAGTAAAAAATTTTCAGTTAATTCTTATATTTGACACCTAAATTGGTATATAAAACATCTCTTTACACTTAATTTATATAAGGGTATAACTTAATATCTTTTTGCTCTTTGACAATTTGAATCCTTAAAAAACAAAAAAAAATCCTATAAAAATGGAGGTAAGGATGGAAAAATATTACGATTTTCTTAGTAAGTGTATGGAATTAAAAGAATTTGTCGAAAATTTAAGATATCGCAATTTAACTGATAGGAAAAAACTTGAAAAGAAAGGAGTATATAAGAAATTTAATAAAATTGTTGAAGAGATAAAAAACATATTTGAAGAATTGAAAAAAAACGAATTTACTTTTGAGATTATAAAAATACTGGAAGAATTAAACGATGTAGAAAAAGTTCTCGCCTGCTTAAAAATTGGAGAAAATCTTGACAGAAACACATGGTATACTAACCCCTTAATTGAAAGAGTTTTGTGGATTTTAAGTTATGGTGAAAGGAAAAAATATATTGAAATGAAAATAAAGTATTTGAACCCTTATACTTCAAAAATTTATAAATATGGTTTTATAAGTAAGAAAAATATTGAAGATGATTTATTTTTTGAAAAAAATGAAGACATAGAAAAGTTTATTTATACATTTGAAGTGAGAAAAGAAAACAATTTGCCAAAACAGGAAAAAGAAAAAACTTACCAGGGATTATGGGAATATGTATCAGAAAGAGTTATAGGACATGATAATGTAAAAAAGTTTATACTTCCAGCAATATGGGAACATTATCTCAATCCAGAAGGATTTTCAGAATGTGGCAAAACTCACATTATGCTTATAGGGCCAACAGGAGTTGGAAAGACATATCTAATAAAAACAATATCAGAGTATCTTGAAATCCCATTTGTTTATTGTGATATAACAAAATTTACAAAAACTGGATATGTTGGAAGGTCAGTTTCAGATATGATTTTTGATTTATATTTTAAAGCAGACAAAAATAAAGAGAAAACAGAAAGAGGAATTATATTTATAGACGAAATAGATAAAATTGCTGGTTGGCATAGAAAAGAAAAAGATATTGGTGGAAGATGTGTTCAGGAAGAATTACTTAATTTAATTGATTGTAAGAATAAACAGAAATTTGTCTCTCATGATAGTTTTTTAAGGTCATCCCTTGAGTTAAATCCAGGAAAAATTCTATTCGTTGTAGCAGGTGCATTTGAAGGATTGGAAAGGAAAGAAATACATAAAGGTATTGGTTTCTTAAAAGATGAAGTAATGAATGAAATAAATAAAGGAAATAATTGGAGAGAGATTCTTGAAAAATATGGATTTATGCCAGAATTTATTGGAAGATTTAGTTTAATTTTAGAACTTTCACCACTTACAAAGGAGGACTATATAAAAATTCTTAAAAACACTATTAACTCTCCAATAAATGAATTTAAAGCAAAATTTAAAATATTTGGTATAAAACTTGAAATCAAAGAAGATGCTATTGAAGAAATAGCAGAAATAGCACTCAAAATGAATACAGGCGCAAGGGCACTAAGAAATGTAATTGAAGCAATTTTAAGGCCATACTTCCATGATATTTTCTTCAACAATTTTGGTGAGAAAGAAATTGTCATTGATAGGGAAACCATTAGGGAAAAATTTAAAAAAGAGGAGAAAGTAGAAGAAACTGTTGGTATAAATTAATATATGTTTAAATACTAAGCAATATTATTTGGTATAAAAAAATCTTATGTAGATTTTATTTGATTAGAGAATTTACTTCATTTAATTTTTTCAATTATTACAATTCCATCTGAAGGGACATGTATTTTTATTTTTTCTTTATATAAGTTGATAGGAGGATTTGGTGTCATGCATTCTCCTTTCTCATTATATATGAAAATTCTGGCTTTATATTCACCATCCCAACCAAAAATTCCACTTTTTGCAGTTATAATTCTTTCTTTACCTTTTACCCAGCCAGAATGTATTTCTTCTATTGTAATTGGATAAAATTTTGTAACTATATCACTTTGATAATCAAGATGTGTTCTTGCATATATTGTTCCATAATTTAATCTATCTATTAGTTCCTTCATTGATGGCTTGCCAAATCCATAAGCAAGTGGAGTATTTAAGTGAGTATTATATAATCTTAAAATCAAATCCTGAGATTCTACAAAAGAAAAACATTTTATTCTTGATTTTGTAACTGCTGCTCCATTAAAAAGTATAAACCCTCCTTTCTTTTTTATTTTTTCATATATGTTCATTATAAATTCATCACAAACCAAGCCAAGTATTGCAAATTTTTTCTCAATAGTTTTTGTTTCAGGATTAATTATTGCAGAATATCCATCCCAAAAATTAAATGTTTTATCATCGTCTTGTAATATTCCAGGACCTGTGCTTTCATCCCAATAAATCCAGTCAAATCCCATCTCATCTAAATACCAATTTATAAATTCCATATATGCCTTTCCATAAGAATTATTTAAAGTAGGGAAAACTGGCTGATAATCATAGTAATCTACTCTATTGTATTGGGAAATAGCCCTTTTCCCATCTCTTCCAACAATCCAACTATCTTTATATGTAGGGTCATCTGGTTTTTCAGGACATATGAAAAAACAGTGAGTATATAAAGATATTTTTAAATCTGGATTAATCCTTCTTAATTTCTGAACCGCTTCTTTAACTTTTTCTATTTCCTCTTTAAATATTGGGTTAAAAATGCCAGGACCATAAGCAACTACTTTTTTATTGTCATATTCAGGAACTGGATTTTGTGTCCTTACTTCCCAAAAAACAATATATTTAGCATTTTTATCATCTATCAATTTTTTTAATTCTTCTTCAGTAGAATTAACAATGCTTCTATAATTTACAAAATAAAATGGCCCATCTATTTTTATATTTGAACCCCAGTCCTTTCTCACAAGATTTATAAAATCATAATAATCCTCACTTTCAACAAAATAAATTGACCATGAAATTTTATATTCTGATTTTGGACCAAGGCATAAATTCCTATCTTCAATCCCTGTAATTTTTTTATTAATGTCATAAAATAATAATCCATGATTTCTATAAACATCATCATTTGCAACTATACCAATACCTGAATTTTTTAAAGGATAAAAAATTGTTGGATTTTGTGGACAATTATAAAAATTTAAACTTTGACTTGTTAATCCAGCCATTCTTGCATAGTAAATGGGTAAATTTTCAAAATTTATATAATTTGAAAAAATAATTCCAATATCCTCTGAAGTTAAATTTTTTATATAATCTTCAATTAAAACACTTTCAGAATTAAGTTTAATTTTTCTTTCAATACTATAATATTTACCTTTTGCAAAAATTTCTCCCTCTTTTGTGGTATTTTTTCTAATTTTTACTTCCCAATCTTTTTCATTATCTTTACCTATCTCTTTCCCAAGTTTATTAAAACCACCATAAGGATATGAAAAAACCGATTCAAGAAGAATATAAGTATTTTCAAAATTAATCTTTATTCCACCTTTTTCCAAAATTTCAAGTTTTGGTTTTCCCTTTAATTGAATTTTTTCTTCAACTCTTCTGTCTTCTTTTTCAATATCTTTTTGGATAATCTCAACTTTTGCATATAGAGGAAGTTCAGTTTTGTATTCAATTTCTTTAATTTTTGAATATAAGTTTTTTATATAAAGAAAGTTTGGACCCTTTTCTTTTAATAAATCTGTAATATCAAGTAAATATGTATATGGCTCTATTTCATTAACGCCATATCTTGAAACATCTGTATTAAAATCAGGAGAGAAAAAAGTAAGCCATATACCATCTCCTAAGTTCCAGAATACCTCCTCTTCTCTTTTAGGTCTTTTAAAAGAAACGGATTTATTAAATAATCTTTTTGTTCTTCTGTCAACTACAGCATCAACAAAATTTTCATTAACCAAAATTTGCATATAATATCCATAACCACCAAGAACTTTACAATCCCTTCTTACTGTAATTTTCAAAAATGTTTTTTTATTTTCTTTTTTATCAGGTAAAGGTAAAATTTTTGTTTCTTCAGGGTTTATTCTTATATTTTCAGCAATCAGCGTTGATATTAATTCTTCTTTTTTTGCAGATTTTATTCCATTTTTTTCATAAATTATTTTTACATTTTTAAAATAGAGAGGAATTTTAGACCATGGCCTTGATAATCTTATAAATTTTAATTTATTCTCTCCTTTAACAACAAAATCTGTTACATCAAATAAAAATTCACATGCTTTTGTGTTTTCAATAGAATATAACCAGTGAGTATCAACAGAATTATAATCAGGAGAAATTGGTATCATCCATGAATTGTTGCTATACCATTGTATTTCCTTTTCTGGTTTTCCTTTCAATCTGAATATTGGAGATTTATTTATCAATTTTTCAGGGTTTGTAATTCTTTTCCCATTTATTTCTATTATAAGAGCATCTGCATATCCTGCTGGTTTTTGAACATTTTCATCTCCTGCTCTTGCTAAAAAATATAATTTTACATATTTGACATCTGGTAAATTAAAGGTTAAAGTTAATGGTTCTTCAATTGTAATTTTTACTTCCTTTTCTTTTGAAGTTAAAAATATTTCATCCGAGAAAATAGAAGATATTAAAAAAAAGAAAAACAGACCAATCATTCTTATCCACATATTTCCTCCTTATTTAAATTTTTTATCTTCTCCTCCATAAAGAAAAACTGGCTGTTGAATATCCTAAATCCTGAGCATTGTATGGATTTGCCGGATTATTTATTTTCTTCCAAGTTGCATGTCCATCACACCATAAGATATTTATTCCTCCTTGATGTCTTGCCTCTGCTTGTTCATAATTGGTATAGGAATCATCACACACAAATGCCCCTGAATAAGGTGCATTTCTTCTAAAAGTATCAATTAATAAAATAACCATATCCGGTTGTTTGATTTGACTTATTTTTGCAGGAGGAGAATCAAGAGTTTGTGGAGAAACATATCTAAAACTGCTTCCAATATGTCTAAAGTTGTATCCATAAGAAATATAGTAAAGTCCATAAGTATAACTATTCTTCAAAATCCACATATCAATAAAAGTTTTTTTATGTTTTCTTGCAGCACTTGGACAGAAAAATACATCCCATCTTTGTCCATATTTGGCTCTGCCAGGTGTTAAATATCCATTAAAAAGCAAATTTGATACCCATCCTCCCCAATTTGAATAAACTTGTGCATACTTATAATGAGGATAATACTCGTTATTATCCTGTGTATACATAAGTATAGCAAGTCCAAGTTGTTTTAAATTATTTAAACATACTGCCTGTCTTGCCTTTTCTCTTGCCTGACTTAATGCAGGTAAAAGAATTGCTGCAAGGATGGCTATTATCGCCACCACTACAAGCAATTCTATTAATGTAAAACCACGCTTTTTCATATTATCACCTCCTTTTTACACTTTTTCTTATTATCAATTCTGTTGGTAAAATTATTTTTTCATTTTTGATAGAATCTTTTTCTTTCAATTTTTTCATCACAAGTTCTGCAAGTTTTTTACCCATTTCTTCAACAGGAAGTGAAACTGTTGTTAAAGGAATTCTTACAAATTTTGAAATTTTATAGTTACCAAATCCTATAATTGAAATATCATCTGGAACTTTAATACCCATTTCTTCAAAACAATGAATTGCTCCTATTGCCATAAGGTCATTTGCACATAAGATTGCAGTTGGTTTATTCTTCATCTTTAAAATACTTTTTGCCAGTTTATATCCACTTTCTTCTGTATAATTTCCTTTTAAAATAATCTTTTCCTTAATTTTGTTTTCTTCAAGTGCTTCAATATAACCAAGTTTTCTTTCCTCATTTGATATGTTCTGTTTGTCCTCTGCTGAAAAATAGGCAATTTTTCTATGTCCCATCTTTATTAAATATTCAACTGCTTTTTTTGCTCCATTTTTATTATCAAAAGCAATATAACTTACAGATACTTCTGGGTGAGAACTTAAATATATGACAGGAATATTGATTTTGTTGAGTAAATCTTCTGAAAGTCCTTCTCCTTTCTTAAATGCACCAACTACTATAACTTTACAATTCTCTAAATTTTGCACTTCTTTAATTTTTTCATTATCTTTAAAATAATACATTGAAAGATTTAAACTATTATTATCAATTGAATGAAAAAAATTATCTAAGAGAGGGCCAGTAAAATAAGGGTCATAATAGGAAGCGATAGGGAAAAATACAATTATATTTGAAATTTTTCTTTTAAAACCCGCAAAAAAACTACCTTTGCCCTGAACCCTATATAAAATTCCTTCATTTACAAGTTCATTTAAAGCACGACTTGCTGTTACTTTAGTTACTTTAAATAATTTTGAGATTTCATTTTCTGAAAGAACTCTATCCCCTACTTTAAGATTTTTATTCTGAATATAATTGATAATGTAATGTATTATTTTTAAATATTTTGGTTTCTTTTCTTTTTCTAAAATTTTAACTTCCATAGTTAACTATATAATAACAAAAACATAAAAATTTGTCAACCCTGTTTTTCTTTTCTAAAGACTTTTTGCTTTTACTTATTCCATATAAACATATTAATTTTTTCAAAAATAGAAAAATTATTAATATTAACAATTATTTTCCCTCTTTTGAAATTTTAAAATTGTAGGTTTTACACATATAACACTATTTTTGACATATAAAAAGATATGATAAAATAAAAAGCAGAGAATAAAATGATGATGACAAAAAGGAGGATTTATGAGAAATAAAATATTGATCATTTTTTTAGGATTGTTTCTTTTTGGATGTGCAGTTGTTAATGTTTATGTTACATTTCCTGAAGAAAAGGTAAAAAAAGCAGCAGAAGATTTACTTGCTCCACCTTCAAAATCATCTGAAAGTTTTTTAAATAATTTCTTAACAAAAAATTTATATGCTCAAGAGATAACAGTAACAAAAGATTTAAAGACAGATTCTCCAAAAATTAAAGAAGCAAAAGAAAAAATGGATTCATGGAGGGAAAAACTTGATGAATTTAAGAAAGCAGGCTATATTGGAGAAACAAATAATTTTAAAGTTATTATTAAAGAGATGCCCAAAGAACCTGAAGTTTTAAAAGAAGTAAGAAAGATAATTGATGAGGAAAATAAACAGAGAGAAATAATGATTAAGGAACTTTTAAGAATAAATAATGCAGCACCAAGTGAAGAAACAAAATTTAGAAAAATATTTTCAGAAGTTGCTCAAGAATATTCACCAAAAAATACTTGGATTCAACTTATAGATGGAACTTGGATAAGAAAAAAATGAAAAAAGTTTTATTGACTGGATGTGAAGCAGCGGCAGAAGCAGCAATTCATGCAGGATGTAGATTTTATGCAGGATACCCAATAACTCCACAAAATAGATTTCCTGAATATATGAGCCAAAGGATGCCAGAAGTTGGTGGTGTATTTATTCAAGCAGAAAGTGAAATTTCAGCAATAAATATGGTTTTTGGTGCAAGTGTTTGTGGTTTTAGAGCATTAACATCTTCTTCATCTCCTGGTATTTCATTAAAACAAGAAGGTATATCATATCTGGCTGGTTGTGAATTACCTGCTGTAATTATAAATATGAATAGAGGAGGTCCTGGCCTTGGAGATGTTACACCTTCTCAGAGCGATTATTTTCAAGCAACAAGGGGTGGAGGTCATGGAGATTATAGAACAATTGTTTATGCACCTTGGGATGTTCAGGAAATTTATGATTTGACTTATATTGCTTTTGATGTTGCTGATAAATATAGAAACCCTGTTTTGATACTTGCGGATGGAATAATTGCTCTAATTTCTGAACCTGTTAAATTTAAAAAAGAGAAAAAAAGATTACCTATCAAAAAATGGGCATTAAATGGATGTAAAGGAAGAAAACCAAACTCAATAAAGTCATTATTTTTAACACCAGGAGTTCTTGAAAAACATAACTGGCACCTTTATAAAAAATATAAAAAAATTGAAGAAAGGGAAGTCAAATTTGAAAAATATTTCTGTGATGAGGCAAAAAATCTGGTAGTAAGTTTTGGGACTTGTGCAAGAATATGTTATGAAAGTGTAAAAATACTAAGAGAAAAGGGAGTTAAAATAGGCCTTTTCAGACCAATAACTTTATGGCCATTTCCATATATACAACTTGAAAAAGAGATTGAAAAAAAGGAAAAATTATTTGTTGTTGAAATGAATCTTGGGCAGATGATAGATGATGTTAAGATTGCAAATAGGAAAAATTTACCAATTTATTTTTATGGTAGACCAGGTGGAGGAGTCCCAACACCAGAGGAGATAAAAAGATTTATTGAAAAAAATTTATAGAAAAAATGGAAGTAATATATAAAAAGCCGAAAAGTTTAAAAGATGAGGTTATGATTTATTGTCCAGGTTGTGGGCATGGTATTATTCATAGATTGATTGCAGAAGTTATTGATGAATTAAATTTAAGAGAAAAAACCATTGGTATTGCTCCTGTTGGATGTGCAGTGATTGCTTATAATTATTTTAATTTTGATGTAACAGAATCAGCACATGGAAGAGCACCAGCAGTCGCAACAGCAATAAAAAGATTATTACCAGATAGAATTGTTTTTACATATCAAGGAGATGGAGACCTTGCGGCAATTGGAACAGCAGAAATAATACATGCAGCAGCAAGAGGAGAAAATATAACAGTTATTTTTGTTAATAATGCTGTTTATGGAATGACAAAAGGACAAATGGCTCCAACAACACTTCCAGGAATGAAAACAACAACAACAGTTTATGGAAGAGATATAAATTATCATGGTTATCCTTTAAAGGTTTGTGAATTACTTTCTCAGATTGATGGAGTAAGTTATGTAGAAAGAACTGCAATTGATTCAATTCAAGGGATTATAAAAACAAAGTCAGCGATTAAAAAAGCATTTCAGTATCAGGTTGAAAATATAGGTTTTTCTTTTGTAGAAATTCTTTCGGCATGTCCTGTTAACTGGAAAATGGAGCCAATTGAAGCAATGAAATGGATAAGCGAAGTTATGAGTAAATATTTTGTTTTGGGTGTTTATAAAGACAAAAAATTTGAATGATAAAGTTTGGAAAGATATAATATAAAATAATGAAAGTCAAAATCAAGGAAGATGTATTCATAGGATATACTGAAAACACAGAAAAGGATAGTTCTTCGCACTTATTTTTTACAACGCCTAAACAAGAATTTTTGAGAAAATTAAAAGGTAAAAATAAAAAATATAAAAGATATTTGGGTTCTCCTTTAAGATATGCTGGAGGCAAAAGTTGGGCTGTTGGGTATATAATTGAGAGATTGCCTGAAAATATTCCAAGATTAATTTCTCCTTTTTTTGGTTGTGGGTCTGTTGAAATTGCAGTAGCAAAAGAGTT
>CAZCUO010000013.1:0-2629 GCA_964502135.1 uncultured bacterium | reverse complement strand
CTATGTAGGAAGGTATCATTTTGAGTGTTTCTTTTGTTGATTTTGCAATAATTGGTAAAAATATTAAAGATAAAGCAAACGAACCAGAAATTAAAGAAAAATGACCCATTTTTTTTACAATCCACAGATAAGAAATTATACCAATTACTATAGAAGGAATCCCTTGTGTTATATCAACAAATGTTGTTAAAATCTCTCCAATTTTTTTATCCCTATATTCATAAAGAAAAATTCCAGTAAGTAATCCAAAAGGTATTGCAATCAATGAAGCAAAAAAAATAAGTAGTAAAGTGCCAATTATAGCATTTAAAACTCCTCCTCCAGTTTCTCCTGGTGGTTTTGGTAAAGAGGTAAAAAATTCTAAATTAATCGCAGATATACCATTTTTAAAAATCATAAAAATTATAGAAAAAAGAGGAAAAAGAGTTAATAATGCCAAAAAAATAACCATAAATTTAAATAATCTATCTTTTAAAATTTTCATATTTCAAAAAATGTGTATTTTTTTATAATTAAATTTGCAATAAGATTTATAATTAATGTAATTAAGAAAAGAATAAGTCCAAGTTCTATTAAAGAAGATAAATGTAATTCTCCAACTGCTTCTGTAAACTCATTTGCAATTATAGAAGCAATTGTATTTCCTGGTTGAAAAATACTTTTAGGTAATTGAATAGAATTTCCAATAACCATTGTAACTGCCATCGTTTCTCCAAGTGCTCTTCCAAGAGAAAGTAAAATACCTGCAAAAATACCACTTTTAGCATATGGAAAAATTACTTTTCTTATAACTTCATATTGACTCGCTCCTAAAGAATATCCCGCTTCTTTTAAATCATTAGGAACAAGTTTAATCACTTCTTTTGCAATTGAACTTGCATATGGAATAATCATTATTGAGAGAACTAAAGAAGCAGTTAAAATTGATACCCCAGTCGGAGGTAATAAAAATTTAATCTGTATATTTCTAACAATTGGTGTAACATAAAAAAATCCCCATAAACCATAAATTACAGAGGGTATTCCTGCGAGAAGGTCTATAAGTGTTTCAAAAATCCTTGAAAAAAAGGCATTTTCATAATATTCAGAAACAAATAAAGAAACAGAAAGTGAAAAAGGTATTGAAATAACTAATGATATAAATGAAGTTAAAAGTGTCCCAATTATAAAAGGTAATGCTCCAAATTTCTCAAAAACAGGGTCCCATATTTTTGAAGTAAAAAAATTAAATTTATATTCTCTAATTGAAGGGTATGAATTTAAAAAAAGTGTGATAAAAATAGCAAGGAGGAGTCCAACTATAAGGACTCCTCCTATATTTACAATATTTTTATATAATTTTGTTCCGCTCATTTTGTAAGCAAAATTTTACCATCAAAATTTAACTTTTTCAATAACTTTTCTACATTTTTCTGTGCTTCTTTAGATAATGGTGCGTAATGAAGTGGTTTTGCATATTTCTGTCCTTCATGAGTCATCCACCATAATAATTCAGCAAGTATTTTTGCTTTTTCATAAGTCATTTTATCATTTGTTTTTGATAGGTTAGAATAAATAAGAATATATGTAAATGCACTTATTGGATAACCATTTTTACTTTCTGTATCTGTGATAGAAACCCTCATATCCTCTGGTAATTTTATATTTCCTGCTTCTGATATTGATTCAATTGTAGGATTAATAAAATATCCTGATTTATTTTTAATAACACCATAAGGCAATTTGTTTTGTAATGCATAAGTAAATTCCACATATCCAATTGCACCTTTTGTCTGTTTTACAAGTCCTGTAACTCCTTCATTTCCTTTACCGGCAATTCCTACAGGCCAGTTTACAGATGTTCCTTTACCAACCCTTTCCTTCCATTCAGAACTCACTTTGCACAGGTAATCAGTAAAAACAAATGTTGTTCCACTTCCATCTGCTCTTCTTACAACCGTAATTGGTAAATCCGGCAATGTTAATTTGGGATTTACTTTTTTTATTCTTTCATCATTCCATTTTGTAATTTTACCAAGAAATATATCAGCGATTAAATCAGGAGTAAATTGTATTTGTTGTTTTACATCAAGATTATATGTAATTACAACTGCTCCAAGACAAATTGGTATATGTAGTATCTCTCCATCAAATTCTTTTAATTGTTCATCAGTAAGAATAGCATCACTTGCTCCAAAATCCACTGTTTTTGCTTTTAATTGTCTAATTCCTCCACCTGAACCAATTGACTGATAATTGATTTTCACATTATAAATTTTGTAATACTCATCAAACATTTTAGAGTATAAAGGATATGGAAAACTTGCTCCAGCACCAACGAGTTCTGTCTGAGCATAGAGTTTTGTCATTGTTAAGAGAAACCCTATTATAAATAAAATTTTTTTAATCATTCTTTACCTCCTTTTTAAAATTTAACTAAATAATCTAATTGTAATGTATTTCTTTTATCTGTTCTACTTCCAATACCTTCACCGATAAAATAAGTTATGTTTAAAGAAAAATTTTTGTCTAACTGATATCCAAAAGAAATTTTATGACCTTTTAAACCAGTCCCACCACCATTTATATCTGAATCAGCAAAAATTGCAAGAGTGGCATCTGCTTCTATTTTTCTATAGTTATATTCAAA
>CAZCUO010000012.1:0-5246 GCA_964502135.1 uncultured bacterium | reverse complement strand
GAATGATATTAAAAACTTCTCCTCCCTTTATCTTACACACAGAAATAACAGTTGGCTCATAAGGATTAATTTTTCTGCTAATTATTGTCTGCAAATTATTTATTAAAAATGCCGAACAAACTATAGGGTCATTTGTAAGATGTGGAGAACTTCCATGTCCTCCTTTACCTTTAATAATTATTTCAAATCTATCTGTATTGGCCATAACAGCACCATTTTCAATATAAATTTTATAAAGAGGAATGTCAGAGAAAAAATGAAAACCAATTAAAAAGTCAATATCTTTAAAAACTCCTTCTTTTATCAAAATAGAGGCTCCTCCAGGTGGCTTTTCTTCGCATGGTTGAAAAATTAATTTTACATTATACTTTAGATAATCAACAAATCTAAACAAAATTTTACCAACTCCAAGAAGAACAGCCATATGTCCATCATGACCACAAGCATGCATTATACCCTTATTTTTTGAAGAAAAAGGAAGGCCTGTTTCCTCATTTATTGGCAAAGCGTCCATATCTGCTCTTAAACCAATAGTTTGTCTTGCATTCCTATTTATAAATCCTATTACACCTGTTTTCCCTTTAATCTCATAAGGTATGCCAATTTCTTTAAGTATTTTCTGAATTTTTTCGGATGTCCTATATTCTTCAAGACCAAGTTCAGGATACATATGGAAATCTCTTCTCCATTCAATAATTTCGTCTTTTATTTTTTCAAGTTCTTTTTCTATACTTTTATCAAACATTTTATTCCCTTTTTATAAAAATTAAATCAATTTTTTCTTTTTGAAATTCACTTTTTATCTTCTCAATCATTTCATCAATTGCTTCTTTCTCATATTTATAATCAATTGAAAAACTTAAATTAAAAATTATTTGTGAGGAGGTAATTTCACTCAAATAAACTTCAGATTTATTATTGGATATAAAAGGATTATTTCTACATAAATTCAATAAGAGATTTTTAACATTTTCAGTATTTGAAATTAAATTTGTCCCTATCTTTAAACTTATTTTTATTTTTGAATCAGGATAACTAAAATTTACTATTCTTGTTTTTGCTATTTCTGAATTTGGAACAATAATTATATTATTTTCAGGAGATAAAATTTTTGTTCTTCTTAATCCTATTTCAATTATTTCTCCTATTTCACCTGTAGCAAGTTTAATTCTATCCCCAATTTTAAATGGCTTATCAATTATTATAAAAAAACCAGAAATCATATTTGAGAGTGTATCCTGTGATGCAAAAGCAATAGCAAATGAAGCAATACCTGCTGCTCCAAGTAAACTTGTTATTGGTTGATTGAATTTATTTAATATTATTGTTACTCCGATGAAAAAGATTATTATTCTTGAAATCCTTTTGAATAATAACATAAACTCTTCATCTATTTTTGTCTTTGTTTTATTTGCTATTTCTTCAAGATACCATTCAACAAAACCATCAACAATTCCACTTACAATAAAACATATTGAAAAAACAATCAAAGAATAGATAATCTTAGGGATATTAATAATGAGTTTTTCAATTGGTTGGCTTTCTGTTTTTATTAAAATTGATGTTCTTTCCCATAGAATACTTAAACCAGAAAAAAATAGAAAGGATATGACACCATTTCTCATTTTATTAATTATTTTCAAATCAAGTTTGCTCTTTTTTATTATTTTAGGAAAAATATAATCCCAGAAGTATTTTAAAATCCAAGATAAGACAATAATGATGAGAAAATAAATCAATGTAAAAATGTGAATTTTGAATTTTTCAGACATTTTTATAACGTTATTTTTTCCATTTTCATATACTCTCTTAAAACTTCTGGAATAATCACCTCTCCATTTTCTGTTTGATAATTTTCAAGTATACTAACTATTGTCCTTGGCAATGCAATTCCTGAACCATTTAATGTATGAACGTATTCAGTTTTACCATTTTCCCTTTTGAATTTTATGTTTGCTCTTCTTGCCTGAAATGCTTCAAAATTTGAACAGGAAGAAACTTCAAGCCATTTCTTTACTCCTGGACACCATACCTCAATATCATAACACTTACTGGCAGCAAAACTTAATTCTCCTGTGCATAATAAAACTACTCTATATGGCAAATTTAGTAATTGTAAAACTTTTTCTGCTTCATTAAGTAATGTTTCAAGTTCTTCATATGAATTTTCTGGTTTTGTAAATTTTACTAGTTCAACTTTATCAAACTGATGAACTCTAATAAGTCCCCTTGTTTCTTTTCCATAAGCACCTGCTTCTCTTCTAAAACATGGAGTATAAGCAACATAATAAATTGGTAAATCTTTTTCATTTAAAACTTCATTTTTATGTAAATTTGTTACTGGAACTTCTGCTGTTGGTATTAGAAAAAAGTCATCCTTTTCAAGATAATACATATCATCTTCAAGTTTTGGGAGTTGGCCTGTATTGAATAAACTATCCCTATTTACAATTGCAGGCACCCAAACTTCTTTAAATCCATTTTTTATATGAAGGTCAAGCATAAAATTTATTAATGCTCTAACAAGTAAAGCACCTTTTTCTTTAAAAACTGGAAAAAAACTTCCTGTAATTTTAGCACCCCTCGGAAAATCAATAATTCCAAGTTTCTCACCTATCTCCCAATGAGGTAAAATATCAAATTTTTTTTCTTTTATTTCTCCCCATTCTCTTATTATTTTATTATCTTTTTCATCCTTTCCCACTGGCACTGAAGGATGGGGAATATTAGGAATAAAAGAAATTATTTTTTCAATTTCTTTTTCAATTTCACTTATTCTTTTTTCACCATTTTTTATCTCATCAGAATATTTCCTTGCTTGATTTATTAAAGGTTCAATTGCTTTTTTATCTTCCTTTTCTTTTGCTATCTTTTCTGTAATGTCTTTTTGCCATCTTTTCCTTTCTTCCACAAAAACTATTAATCTTCTTCTTTCATTATCAAGTTCTTCAAATTTTTCCCAATCAACTTTTTGATTTTTAACTTCGCATGTTTTTTTCAATAACTCAATATTTTCTCTTACGAATTTGAATGAATACATACTAATCCCTTATTTTTATTATAAATTCTCCTTTTTTTATCATTCCATATTCTTCTCTTAAAATCTTTTCTACATAAAAAGGGTCGTTTTTAATTTTTTCTATTTTCCCAGCAAGGATTTTATTTTCTTCTTTTAATCTATTGATTTCATTTTGGTAAAATTTTAAAGTTTTATAAACGTTATAATACGACCTTAATCTTATGATAAAAAGAATAAAAAAGATAATACTTGTAATTGAAAACCAATTATTAATTATTTTCCGCATTTTTCTTTAATTATCTCTCCATAATATTTTGCTTTCCCTCCCAATTCTTCTTCTATTCTTAAAAGTTGATTATATTTACAAAGCCTCTCTGACCTGCTTAATGAACCGCTTTTTATTTGGCCTGCATTTGTTCCTACTGATAAATCTGCTATAAATGTATCCTCTGTTTCTCCACTTCTATGAGAAATAATCGTATTATATCCATTCTGTTTTGCCATTTCAATTGTTTCAAGTGTTTCTGTAAGAGTTCCTATTTGGTTTACCTTTATTAATATTGCATTTCCTATTTTCTGTTTAATTCCCTCTTTAAAAATTTTAGGATTTGTAACAAATATATCATCTCCAACAAGTTGAATTTTGTTCCCAAGAAGTTGAGTCAATTTTTTCCATCCATCCCAATCATTCTCTGCAAGACCATCTTCAATAGAGTATATAGGATATTTTGAAACAATCCTTTCATAAAATTCTATTAAATCATCGGATTTTACCTTTTTACCTTCAAAATTATAAAATCCATCATCATATAAAGAGGAGGCAGCAGTATCAATAGCAATATAAATATCCTCACCTGGTTTATAACCAACTTTTTCAATTGCCATTAAAATCAATTCTATTGCCTCTTCATTTTTATTTAAATTTGGTGCAAATCCTCCTTCGTCACCAACAGAGGTTGAATAATTTTTTTCCTTAAGTATTTTTTTAAGCATCTGAAAAACTTCCGCTACCATTTTATAGCCATCAGAAAAACTTTTTGCACCAAGTGGAACAATCATAAATTCCTGAATATCAAGATTATTATCTGCATGTAGCCCACCATTTATAACATTACACATACAAACTGGCATTATATTTGCACATAATCCACCAATATAAAAATATAATGGAACATTAAGAAAATTCGCAGCAGCACGACAAACAGCCAAACTTACACCTAAAATTGCATTTGCACCAAGGCGTGATTTGTTCTCAGTTCCATCAAGTTCAATCATTTTATAATCAATATATCTTTGGTCAAGAACATTTTCTCCTTCAATTTCTGGTGCTATAATCTCATTGACGTTTTTAACTGCAGTCAAAACTCCTTTTCCAAGAAAATCCTTACCTCCATCTCTTATTTCAAGTGCTTCTCTTTCCCCTGTAGAAGCACCAGAAGGAACCGCTGCTCTCCCAAGTATTCCTCCTTCAACAGTTACATCAACTTCAATAGTTGGATTACCTCTTGAATCAAGTATCTGTCTTGCATAAACATCTATTATTTCCATTTTGCCTCCTCTTTCTATTTTATTATAATCTTAAATCAGTTTATTTTCAATTAAAAACTTTTCAATTTCTTTCATATTATCAAAAATTAGTGGTGAATCATATTTTTCAAAATCCTCTTTTTGTGAGGAACCAGTTAGAACAATATATGTATCAACTTCTGCGTTTTTCCCTGTCTCATAATCAATATCCATATCACCAATAAAAAATACTTCCTCTTTCTCAAATTTAAAATAATTTATAATTTTTGAGATTATTTCTGGATTTGGTTTTGGTTTACTTACATCATCTGCACATAAAACAAGGTCAAAATATTTTTCAAGTTTAGTTATTTTAAGTAATTTTTCTAAAGAAAATTTGGCTCTATTAGTAGCACCAGCAATTTTTATATTTCTTTTTTTAAGTTCTATAAGAAAATCAACTACACCATCTATAACTTTAACATTATTTTCTAAAAAATATAAATAATTCTCCCTGTAAAGTGAATGAGCAATTTTATATTTATCTTTGAAAAGAGTTTTAACAAGTTGAAGGTCTCCTTTGCCTACTGCTCTTTTTACCACTTCATATTCAAACTTTTTATAATTTAATTTTTCTGAAATATAATTGATTGTCTTATAGATAGAATCATAAGCATCCACAACTGTTCCATCTAAATCAAAAATTGCCAGTTTTTTCTTC
>CAZCUO010000011.1:0-7656 GCA_964502135.1 uncultured bacterium | reverse complement strand
TGAGATTGTTAAGAAGGATTTTTTTTATAAGTATAAAAATAAAATAGAAAAATTTAATTCTCACACGAGAGTTTTTATAAAAATAGAGGATGGATGCGAAAATTTTTGCACATATTGTATTATTCCTTATGTGAGAGGAAAAGTGAAAAGTAGGAAAGAAGATGATATCATAGAGGAAATAAAATGTTTATCTGCAAATGGTTATAAAGAGATTGTCTTAACAGGAATTAATCTTGGTTCATATGGGAAGGATACAGGAGGAAATTTAAAATCTCTAATTGAGAAAATTGAAAAAATAGATGGTATTGAAAGAATAAGGCTGAGTTCAATTGAAATTTATTACATAAATGAAGAATTTATTAATTTTTTAAAAAATGTTAGAAAATTCTGTCCACATTTTCATATTCCATTGCAGAGTGGCTCAGATAGAATTCTTGAGTTAATGGGAAGAAGATATAAATTTGATGAATATTTTAGAAAGATTGAAATGATAAGAGAAAAAATTGAGAAAGTAACATTTACAACAGATATTATAGTGGGCTTTCCAAGTGAAAAGGATGAAGATTTTGAAAAAAGTTGCAGAGCAGTTGAAAAAATAAAATTTTTGAAAGTTCATATATTCCCTTATTCAGAAAGGGAATTAACTTCTGCACTACATTTTTCTGATAAAATTGATGAAAAGAAGAAAAAAGAAAGAGAAAAAATTCTTTTTGAAGTTTCAGAAAGAGTAAGCAAAAGTGTTAAGGAAGAATTTATTGGAAAAGAATTATATGTTCTATTTGAAAGAGAAGAAAACAAATTATGGGAAGGTTATAGTGAAAATTATATACCATTTATACTTAAATCTGATGAAAATCTTAAGAATAAAATTATTAAAGTGATTCCTCAAAAAATGGTTATTTATAAAAATCAGTTATTTCTGAGTGGATAATTATGATAAAATGAAAATATGGAAAAAAACTTAAATCTTGAAATTAAAAACATGCCAAAATTAAAATTGGAACAATTATTTTTTAAAGATTTTATCAGTTTTCCATATTATTCATTGATTGAATTTTTAAAAAGAGAAGCAGAAAATAATCCATTTTTAGATTTTGAATTTGATGAAAATAAAATTTTAGAAATTGCTCAGCCAGTTTCTCCTCTTGAGAAAATTAAAGAACAACTTTGTTTTATTAAAATACCTATGCCTCAAAAAACAAAAAATATTTGTGAATTTATAATTGAAAATCTTGAAGATAATGGTTACTTTAAAATGGATATTAAGGAAGTGAGTAAAATTTTAAATGTAGAAAATAAAGATGTTGAGTTGGCATTAAAAATTGTTCAGTCACTTGAACCAGCAGGAATAGGAGCAAGAGATTTAAAAGAATGTTTTTTAATTCAAGCGAAAAAATATGAAGATGATATGCTTTTTAGATTCATTGATAGTTGTTGGGAGTTAATTTTAAAAAGGAAATTTAATGATATAAAGAAAAAAATGAAATTAGATGAAAAAGGAATAAAAAATCTTATTGAAAAATTAAAAAAACTAAATCCTAAACCATTGAATCTAAATGAAAAAACTAATAGAAAAATTATACCAGAAGGTAAAGTTGTAAAAGAGGGAAATACTTTTAAAGTTTATGTTGATGATAAAATTTCTTATTTTTTAAAATTGAATTCACTTTACGAGAAATATTTTTCTTCTCCATTATTATCTGAAAAAGAAAAGAGATTTCTTACAAAAAAAATTGAAAGGGCAAAAAAGGTGATAAAATTTGTTGAGGAAAGAAAAAAGTTTTTGGAAAGGGTATTTCAGGAAATCATTGATTATCAGAAAGAGTTTTTTAATAATGGAAATTTATACCCTTTAAGAGAAAAAGACATTGCAGAAAAAATGAATGTTAGCATTTCAACAATAAGCAGGGCCATAAATGGAAAATATTTAATTACTTCCAAAGGATTGGTGAGGATAAAAGATTTATTTGTAAAGGAGTTTAAACATTCAATAAGCAGAAATTTTATAATTGCAAAAATTAAAGAAATAATAAAAAATGAGAATACCCCTCTTTCTGATAAAGAAATAGCAAAAAAACTTGGTTATTTTGGGATTAAAATATCAGTAAGGACTGTTAATAAATATAGGAATGAGATTGGAATACCAAATTCATATCTGAGATAAGGGAAAAATAATTTTAAATTCAGTTCCTTTCCCTATTTCACTTTTTATTTCAAAATTTCCACCATATCTTTTTATTATTTTTGTTGTGAATGAAAGACCTATACCATTTGCCTTTTCTTTATTTATATAAAATGGGTCAAGAACTTTTTCAATTATTTCCTTTGAAATTCCCTTTCCATTATCCTTTATTTCAAGAATCATTAAGTTTCCAAATCTTTTTGTTTTTACACTAATAAATCCTTCCTTTTCAATTGATTTAGCACTATTTAGAAATAAGTTTAAAATTGCTTGATGGAAATGATTTTTGTTCGCTTTTATAATTAAAGGTGTCTTTTCAAGTTCAACATTAAAACTAACGTTTTTACAAAGTTTTGACTCCTTTAAAAAATTTATAAGTTTCTCAATTGTTTCATTTACATTCACATCCTCAATTTCACACTTTTCTTTTGCCAATTCCATTATATTTTTTGTTATATTCTTACATCTTTTAATTTCTGCTTCTATTGTTGTTATATATTTCATTGTTAATTCTTTTGAATTTACTTCCTGTAAAAGCAATTGGATATAGCCATGAATAACTGTTAGGAGATTATTGATTTCATGAATAACTTCTGTTGACATTTGGCCAATTGTGGCAAGTTTTTCAATTTCTTCAAATTTTTTTAATAATTTTGAATTTAATGAAGAAAGTTCATCTTTTAATCTTTCTGATTCCCTTTCAATTTTAATTTTTTCAATTGCTTTATTAACAATACTTTCAAGTTCAGGAATATCAAATGGTTTTGCCATAAATTCTATTACACCAAAG
The DNA here is from genome assembly GCA_964502135.1 of uncultured bacterium. Taxonomy (GTDB): domain Bacteria; phylum Ratteibacteria; class UBA8468; order B48-G9; family JAFGKM01; genus JAMWDI01. Next base: position 4,684 of record CAZCUO010000011.1, on the reverse strand, counting down.
TGCATTGCTTTTCTTGCAGATTCCATATCTCCATATCCAGTTAAAATGATAATAGGAACTTTTTCATCATATTTCCTTATTTCTTCAAGCGTTTCAATTCCATTTTTCCCTTCCATTTTTAAATCAAGAATTATGACATCAACTTTTATTTTTTTTATTACTTCTATTCCTTTTTCTCCACTTTCAACAGGAATAACATTATATTTATTTTTGAATATCATCCTTATTGATTCTCTTGGTCCAATTTCGTCATCAATAACAAGAATAGTTGGTTTTGTTGGGTCAAATTTCTCTTTTATACCCAATTGTGAAAAAATATCCTTTGGATTTGTATTCTCCTGCATAATCTCCCTCCTTTTTCTTTTTTTCAGGATTTGAAATTGAAAAATTTGATTCTATTTTTCCTATTCTTGTTTTAAATTCAGTTCCCAAAGAAACAAAAATAGTGTTTGCATCAGGTAAACTTGGTTCCCAGGTTTCTTCAGGAATTGGACTTTTAAGGAAAGCAACTCCGCCTTTAAGTTTTAGGTTTTCATTTTTAATATATTCTGTTCCAAAATAAAAGTTATAAATATTTTCCCAATTTTTTTGAATATAAGAAGGAGGAATAAATCCAGGATTTAAATAAATTTTATCCACAGATGAAAAACCATAATACTCTGTATCAAATTCAATTTTCCAGTTTTTCTTTGGATAAATAGCAATACCAAAAGTTAAAATATCAGGAAAATTAATTTCTGTTTCAGCATCAAAAATTCCAATTTGTGCAGATTTAAATTTTCCATCATAGTTAATTTTAAACCCTGTTTTATATACAAATCCAGTGGCAAATTTTTCTTTTTTATAAAGTAAGCCAATTGTTCCACCTATACCTGCACCATCTAAATTCATTTTTCCAACTGTTTCATACATTGGAGGGATAAAAACAAGATTTTTAAAGAAAAGTCTACTATAATAAAAATTTAAACCAAACCCTATTGAAAATTCCTCGTTTATTTTAAATGAAAAGGCGGGTATAAAATTTAATGTCTGCATACCAGAATAGTATGGAACTTGATAATTCCAATATCTTACAATATCCTTACTCCATTCAGTTGACTGTCCATAAGGGAAATTAATACCTATGCCAAATTTAAAATTTTTCTTTTTAATCTCTGGAACATAATAAAAATAGGGTAGAATTGTTAAATTAAATTTTTTTTCTTCTTTACCTGCAGAATAAAGATAGTCAGTTTTTGAATATGGGAAACTGAAACCATACATAATTTCACCTTCTTCAATTTGTATAAGACCTGCAGGATTAAAACTTACCGCTGAAGCATCATTGCACTCAGCAACAAAGGCACCTGCCTGAGATAGTGCTGATGAACTTTCTGGTGGATTTTTAAATGCCTGAGAAAATAAAAAAGTATTTAAAATTAACCAGAATAGTAAAATTCTTAATTTCATAATGCACCTCTCTTTTATTTATAGATAAGCAAAAAGTATGCCAAGTTAAAATTTGTAAAAATTTGTCCTTATATGAACAATATTGTATAATTTTTTATATTATGAAAGGGATATTAATTTCAATTGCTGGAATTCCGAGGAGTTTATCAGATTTTGTTCCTGATAATGGACTTGCTCTTCTTGCCTCATGCCTATTAAAAAACAATATTGATGTTAAAATTTTTGATTTTAATTTACCTTCAATTTTTGATGATATTTATGACAAAAATGTAAAAAATTTTCTTGAAAAATTTTCAAAAAAAGTTTTTATTGATGGCAAAAAGCCCAATTTTTTTGATATTTTACAACTTAAATTAGTCTCTTTAATAATTGAAAAGAATAAAAGAAATTATATAGAGAAATTGAAGAAATTTTTGCTTGAAACAATTGAAAAAGAAAAAACTGAATTTGTTGGGTTTAAATTATGGGTAGGAGATGGATTTGATTGGTCAATTGAAATAGGTAAATTTTTAAAAAAGGAAAAGCCGAAATTGAAAATATTTGGAGGAGGACCCCAAGTGGACATTTTTGAACATTTGATTTTTAAAAAAGGTGATTTTTTTGATGTTTTGTGTTATGGAGAAGGGGAGGAAGTAGTAGTTGAATTGTACAATTTTGTTCAAGGCAAGAAAAGATTAAAAGATATACCAAATATAATTTTTAATGAAAATGGGAAAATTGTAAAAACAGAAAGGAAATATATTGAAAATCTTGATGAATTACCATTACCTGTTTATACTTCTGATATTTACTGGAAAATAGACGAAAAAATAAAGATGTTTGTTATTGATGAAAGTAGGGGTTGTGAAAATGCTTGTTTCTTTTGTATACATCCTAAAAAAAGTGGGAAAATAAAAAAGAAATCGGTTGAAAAATTAATTGAAGAGATAAAGTTTTTTATAAATAAGTATAATGTTTTTCTTTACAGATTTGCAGGTTCAAGTACTCCAGGAGATTTAATAATGGAATTTGCAAAAAGAATTATTGATGAAGGCATAAAGATTGATTACGCAAATTCAGGATATATTAATGATTTTGATATCGGGTTTGAAAATTTTAAAATATTAAAAGATTCTGGATGTGGTTCTATATTTTTTGGGATAGAATCAGCAAATGAAGAGATATTAAAAAAGGGGATGAATAAAAATGTTAAAAAAGAGGATATGGAGAGAGTTTTGAAAAATTGTAAGGAAGCAGGAATTTTTACTGTTGCAAGTTTTATTTATCCAGCACCTTTTGAAAATGAAAATACAAGAAAAGAGACACTTCAATTTCTTGAAAAAGTTAAACCTGATTCTGCACTTGTTCAATTTCCAGGAATTTATCCAGGCACAATTTGGTTTAAATATCCTGAAAAGTTTAATTTTGAAATTGATAAAGAAACATATCCTTTAAAAGTTATGAATTATAAAATTAAGGCATTATTTCCACCAAGAATGTGGCAACCATTACCTTATAAAGTAAATGGGATGAGTTTTAAAGAATTTGCATATGAAACAGAAAAATTTCAGAAAGATATAAATAAACTTGGAATAAATACTTCAATTTCAAATGAGGATTATCTTTTTTATAAATACAGTGATTTTAAAAATACCGATGAGTTTTTGAAATTTAATAGAGTTTATTTTTATTCAGGAAATAGTGAAAAATTGAAGGAAGAGATAGAAACTATTAATAGAAATAGTCAAATAAGATGAAAAGAAGAGTTGTTATAACAGGAATTGGAGTCATTGCTCCAAATGGAATTGGTAAGGAAAATTTCTGGAATGCATTAAAAGAAGGTAAAAGTGGAATAAAGAGAATCAAATCTTTTGATCCATCAAATTTACCATGTCAGATTGCAGGAGAAGTTACTGAGTTTAATCCTGAAAAATATATTAATGACAAAAAAAGAATAAGAAGAATGTCAAGGACATCTCAATTTGCTGTTTCATCTGCAAAAATGGCTATAATTGATAGTGGCTTGAATTTAAAAGAGATAGAACCAGAGAAATTATTGGTATGTATAGGAGTGAGTACAAGTGCCATGGATATATTTGAGAAGGAACATATAAATTTACTCAAAAAAGGACTAAAGTTTACAAATCCTTATTTTGTTTCCTCCGGAGCACCCAATACTTCTACAAGAGAAATATTATCTGAATTTAATATAGAAGTATCTTTATTTACAATTTCAACTGGTTGTGCAAGTGGTCTTGATGCCATTGGTTATAGTTTTAAAGAGATACAGAATGGGAATTATGATATAGCAATTGCAGGTGGTTCTGATGCTTCAATAACTCCTTTAATAATGGCTGGTTTGTGTGCTTCAAATATAATGAGTAAAAGGAATGAAATACCTGAAAAAGCAAGTAGACCTTTTGATAAATTAAGGGATGGTGGTATTTTATCAGAAGGAGCAGGAATTTTAATACTTGAAGAATTATTTCATGCGTTAAAAAGAAAGGCAAATATATATGGAGAAATTATTGGTTATGGAAAATGGGGAGAAAAGGAAATTACAAAACCAGGGATAGGATTTGAAAAAGCAATGGAAAATTGTATAAAAGATGCAAATATAAATAAAAATTCTGTTGATTGTATATATGCTCATGGCCCATCTGACCCTTTTCTTGATTATTATGAAACAGTTGCAATTAAAAATGTATTTGGTGAATATGCTTATAAAATTCCTATTACATCTATAAAGTCAATGGTTGGAAATCCATTTAGTTCTGGAGGAGTTATGCAACTTATTGGTGCTTTATTTACCTTAAAAACAAAAATTATTCCACCAACAATAAATTATGAATATCCAGACCCATTATGTGACCTTGATTATACACCAAATAAATACAGAATTTTTGATGTTGAATATTGTCTTATAAATTCTCATGGTTTTGGAGGTAGTAATTCTTCTGTTGTTGTAAAAAAATATGAGAATAAATAATCTTGCAATTTCTTTTTTTATAGTAGGGATTATAAATATAGTTTTAGGAATAATTGTTTATAGAGGCAAAAAGAAATTATCAAATAAAATTTATTCTCTTTTTTCATTTCAACTTGCCTTATGGGCTTTTATAGGAAGTATAACTGCTTGTGCAAGGGATATTGAGATAGGGGAATTTTTAATTCGTGTCATTTTTTCTTATGCTTCTTTTATCCCATCAACATTTTATTTATTCGCTGTTTCTATTGGAGAAAATACTTTCCCAAA
>CAZCUO010000010.1:0-18648 GCA_964502135.1 uncultured bacterium | reverse complement strand
TTGAAAAAATAAAGAAAGATTATATTGCTATTGGAACTATAGGAAATTTAAGAAAAGCAAAAGGATATTTTAATTTAATAAAGGCAGCCAAAATTGTCATTGAGAAATTTAAAAATGTAAAATTTTATATAATTGGAGAAGGAGATTTAAAAGAAGAAATTTTAAAAAGGATAAAAAAAGAAAAAATTGAGGATTTTTTTATTTTAACAGGTTATGTTGAAGATATTTACAACTATCTTAAAATTTTTGATATTTTTGTTTTGCCATCTTTATGGGAAGGTTGCCCTGTTAGTTTGCTTGAAAGTATGGGATATAAGATTGCAAGTATAGCAACAAATGTTGGTGATGTTCCCTATATAATTGAAGATGGAAAAAATGGTTTTATAGTTGAGAGAAATGATTATTTGAAATTATCTGAAAAAATTATTTATTTGATTGAAAATGAAAAAGAAAGAAATGAAATGGGAGAAAGAGCAAGAGAAAAAATAAAAAAATATTTTTCATATGAAGAAATGATTAAAAAATATGCATCTATATATTTAGGTATTGAACGGTAAAAGTTTAAATTATAAAATAAATTTTTCAAAATGAAAAAAAAAGATGTAAAAAGAGATGTATTTAATTGGTTTAAATCTTTATTTTGGGCTTTTTTAATTGCTTTATTTATAAGAACATTTTTTATTGGCAATTTTAAAATTCCAAGCACATCAATGGTTCCTACTTTAAAAGTAGGTGATCGTCTTCTTTCAAATAATATAATTTATAAAATAAGGGAACCAAAAAGAGGAGAAGTAATTATTTTTAAATACCCAGAAGACCCAAAAAGAGATTTTGTTAAAAGATTAATTGGACTTCCAGGGGAAAGGGTTATGATAAAAGATGGTAAAATATACATAAATGGAAGTGAAATAAAGGACCCTTTGATAAGTTGCAGATATTATTTTAGTGAAGGAAATTATGGAGTTGAAAATGAAGTAGAAGTGCCACCAGATTCATATTATGTTTTGGGTGATAATAGTTTTAACAGCAAAGATAGTAGATATTGGGGGTTTGTTCCAAAGAAATATTTGATTGGTAAAGCATTATTTATTTACTGGCCACCATGGAGAATGGGGTTTATAAAATGAAAAAAGAAAGAATTTATTTTGTTAAGGAGAGTGATTTAAAAAATTTAAGGGAGTTTGCTAAAAAAGTGAAAGAATTACAAAAAGAAAATGATTTATGGAATGAAAAATTTGAGCAATTAAAGGATAAATATTTAAGGTTATTGGCAGAGTTTGATAATTTTAGAAAAAGGACAGAGAGAGAAAAGAAAGAAATATTGAAATATGGAAATGAAAATATTATTTTACAATTAATTCCTTTTGACGAAATTTTTGAGAATGTCTTAAAACAGATGGATAAAATAGATTCTTTAGAAAGTATCAAAAAAGGCATTGAATTATTAAAAAAAGAATTTACTAAATTACTTGAAAATTTTGGAGTTAAAAAGATAAGTTCAATTGGAGAAAAATTTGATCCAAGATTCCATGAAGCAAGTGGTTTTGTTGAAACTGAAACTTTTGAAGATGGTATAATTGTAGAGGAAGAAAAAAGTGGTTATATTTATAATGATAGAGTTATAAGACCAGCACTTGTTAAAATAGCCAAGAAGAAGAATGTTGATAAAAGCGCCTGCTAAAATTAATTTATTTTTAGAAGTTGGAAGAAAAAAAGAAAATCTTCATGAAATTTTTTCACTTATTGATATTGTCTCTTTGTATGATTTAATTTATTTGAAACCATCAGATAAAACAAAAATTGAATTTATATCAAAATGGAAAATACCTGAAGAAAATACTGTTTATAAGTTAATCTCAATTTTAAAAAATAGATTTGATTTTGATGTTGAAATAAAAATAGAAAAAAATATACCTCCTGGAACAGGTCTTGGTGGAGGAAGTTCAGATGCTGGAACTATTTTGATTTATTTGAATAAGATTTTCAAATTTGGATTTAAAATAGAAGATATGGTTGAAATTGCAAAAAACATTGGTTCAGATACTCCTTTATTTATTTATCAAAGAAGATGTATAATTAAAAATTTAGGAGATAAAGTCATTCCAGTTGATGATTTTAAACTTTATTATTTAATTTTAATTCCTGAAATTTCAATAAGCACAAAGGACGTATATGATAAACTTGACCAAATTGGAGAATATGGAGATTTGACAGATTTGGAAGATAAGGTTAATATTTTAATAGAAGAGATAAAAAAAGGTAATATTGTAGAAGTGGAAAAATATATGTTTAACCGTCTTGAAAAGGCATGTTTTGAATTAAATGGATATTTAAAGGAGGTGAAATATGAGATAGAAAGACAAGCAGATAAAAAATTTTTCCTAACTGGAAGTGGCTCTGCTTTGTTTTCTGTTTTTAATGAGAGGGAGGAAGTTGAAAAAATTGAGAAAAAAATTTTTCTAAACGGACTTAAAAAGTATAAAGTTGAAAGTATTAAATTTTGCATGTAAAAGGAGGTAGCAATGGAAATCACTGAAACAAGAATTTCACTTGTAGAAAGACCAAACAGTAGATTAAGAGCATATGCTTCAATAACTTTTGATAATTCATTTGTAGTACGAGATATAAGAATTATAGAGGGGAAAAATGGATTATTTGTGGCTATGCCAAGCAAAAAGATGCAAAAGCCTTGTGCAAGATGCGGATTTAAAAATCCTATAACCAATAAATTTTGTGGTTCATGCGGAGTTGCTTTAAATCCAGTAAATAGACAAAGACTTTCTCCCTCTCAACAGCATAGAGATATTGCTCATCCTATAAAAACTGATTTTAGAGAATATATTCAGAAAAAAGTTCTTGAGGAATACGAGAAAGTGAAAAAAGGTGAAAGTAAGAATTTTCCAGAACAATAAGAAATTTTGCCCGGTAGTGTAAGTGGTAACACACCGGCCTTTGGAGCCGAGGATCAAGGTTCGAGTCCTTGCCGGGCAGCCATAAATCAATTATGGAAAAGTTAATATTTGTTATACTGGCTGCTGGTATGGGTAAACGGCTTGGTGGAGAAAGTCAGAAAACAGTTAAAAAAATTCTTGGTAAATCAATGCTTTCTTATCTTCTTGAAACAGTTAAAAAATTTAATCCTGAAAAAATTATTATAGTTGTTGGGTTTAAAAAAGAGGAAGTTTTTGAAGAACTTAGAGATGCGAAGGTTGAATATGTTGAACAGAAGGAATTAAAGGGAACTGGAGATGCGGTATTATGTACAGAGAGTTTATTGAAAGATTATGATGGAGATATTGTTGTATTAAATGGAGATGTTCCATTTATTACTGAAAAAACTATTAGAGAATTAATTAAAATACATAAAGAAAATGGAAATTCCTGCAGTTTTTTAACAACAATTTTGGATAATCCTAAAGGATTTGGAAGAGTAATTAAGGATGGAAATGGAAAAGTTTTAGGTATAGTGGAAGAAATAAATGCAAATGAAGAAGAAAAGAAAATAAAAGAAGTGAATGCAGGTGTTTATGTTTTTAATGCCAGAGATTTATTCCCGGCACTTAAAAAGATAAAACCTGACCCTATAAAAAGAGAATATTTCTTAACTGATGTTATAAAAATTTTAAATTCAGAAAATAAAAAAATTTCAACATATTTAACACATGATTCTGATGAAACAATAGGAATAAATACTCCAGAAGATTTAATAAAAGCAGAAGAAATTGTTAAAAAAAGGAGAATATATGGATAGTTGCTTAATTTTTTCTGGAAATTCTAATATTCCCCTTTCACAAAAAATTGCTAAATATCTTGGCAAAGAATTAAGTCCAATAAATATATATAGATTTAAGGATGGAGAAATATGTGTAAAAATTGAAGAGAATGTTAGAGGTAAAGATGTTTTTATAATTCAATCTACTTGTCCACCTGTGAATGAAAATTTAATGGAATTGCTTATAACGCTTGATGCTTTGAAAAGAGCATCTCCAAGGAGAATAACAGCAGTAATTCCTTATTATGGATATGCAAGGCAGGATAGAAAAGACCAGCCCAGAGTTCCTATAACTGCAAAACTTGTTGCAAACCTTCTTGTTACAGCAGGTGCTAATAGAATTTTGACAATGGATTTACATGCACCACAACTTCAAGGTTTTTTTGATATTCCTGTTGACCATCTTTTTGCTGCTCCTGTAATAATTGAATATTTAAGAAATAAAAAATTTAAAAAACCTGTTATAGTTGCACCTGATGTTGGTGGAGTTAAAATGGCAAGAGCATTTGCAAAACGACTTCCGGCTGAACTTGCAATTGTAGATAAAAGGAGAGATTCTCCTGAAAAAGTTGAGATGATGCATGTTATAGGCGATGTTAAGGATTGTGAAGCAATTATAGTTGATGATATAATTTCTACAGGAAATACTATGATTGAAGCAGCAGAAGCATTAATTAAAAATGGAGCTACTAAAGTTTATGGTAGTTGCACTCATGCAGTTCTTGCAGGAGATGCAATTGATAAATTGAAAAATTCTGTTTTTGAAGAAATAATAATTACTGATACAATCCATCACTCTAATTTACCACCTCTTTTTAAAATCCTTAGTGTCTCTGAATTACTTGGAGAGGCAATCAAAAGAATACATTTAGAAACTTCTGTAAGTTCTTTATTTATTTAATTTTTTATTAACCCATTGTAGGTTTTTTTCTATGATTTGCTCTTTTACTTCTCCATCTTAATTTTCTTTTTTTCCTTCTCATTTTTTAGAAGATTTTTTACTTGTGGTTTTCTTTGATGTTTTTTTAGAACTCTTTTTTGCGCATTTTGCCATTCTTTCACCTCCTTTCAATTTTATTTAAACATATAAATTTTTTTTGTCAAGTATTTTTAATTTTAAATGTTAAAAAAATGATTCCTCCAATAATTCCATTTAATATAACTCCTGAAAGAACCAAAATAGACAAAGCGTATGCATTGTTATTACCAATAAGGTCAGAAAATAAAAAAATACAAGAATATTCTCTAATACCAAGTCCTCCAATTGAGGGCAATAGAGTTGAAACCCATATTAAAGGAATATAAACAAAAAACGGCATAATTTCCAATTTCCTTTTCAAAATTGAGATTGCTAATAAATATTGGGAAAAAATTGAGATAATTTGAAGGAAAAAACTTATGAATATTGCAATATAAAAAAGTTTTTTATTTTCGCTGAAATAAAAATGAATTGATTCATATAGATTTAAAAGTTTTTTATTTAAAATTTCAGGAAGAAATTTTTTAAAAGGGTAATAGAAAAATTGAGCAATTTTTCTAATTGAAAAGAAAAGGAATGAAAATATTAGTAAAAATAGGAAAATTAAAATTAAGTTTTCAATTTTGTGGTCCTTCCTATAAAAAAAAAGAGAAATTGCACCCATTGTCATTACTGTTAAAGCACCAATATATCTATCAATTAAAACAGATATTCCACTTAAGAATTTTTTTTCTTCATTTTTAATGACATAAAATACTTTAACAATATCTCCTCCTGCTGAAGTTGGAAGAAAATTATTAAAAAATAGTCCAATCATAGTGAGTTTAAAAATAAAAAAACTTGATAAATTTTTTTTAAAATATATTTCAACAATACACTTAAACCTTAAAGCAAGTAAATAATTGTTAATTAAAATAAGTATATATGCGAAAATCAAAAAAAATAAATCAGCATTTTTTATAATTTTGATGACTTCTTTTAAATCTATTTTTTTTAAGATAAGATAAATGAATAGTAAACTAATTAAAACTTTTATTGATGAAAAAATAATATTTTTTTTCACTTTAAGAGCAATTTTAAAATTTCCATACCAAATCTTTCAGCAACTTCTGGACCGCTTCCTGTTACTATATTTCCATCAATTTCAACTGGATTTTTTGTATATATTGCACCATTTTTTATTAAAATATCAGAAGCAGACGGGTAACATGTGGCCTTTTTCCCTTTTAAAATTCCTGCATTTGCTAAAATTCCTGGTGCAAGACATATCGCACCAATAACTTTTTTATTTTTATAAAATTCAGATGCAATTCTTTTTGCTTCTTTATTTTCAAATAAACTTTCACAACCAATCCCTCCAACAAAAATTATTCCATCATATTCGTTTTCCTTTACTTCCTCAAGAATTAATTTTACATTTACAGTTCCTCCAAGCATTCCACGAGCAATTCCCTTTTTGACAGAAGCAATATCTACTTTAATTCCATTTTTTTCCAGTATATTTTTAGGTATAAAGAGTTCTTCATCTCTAAAATTTTGATAAGCGATAACCATTAAAACTTTTTTATCTTTTGGATATAAAATTGAAAAAAATACTAAAATCAAAAGAAATAAAATTTTATACTTCATCTTTCCCCCCTTTATTTTCAAAATTTTCTTTTATTTTATGCAATATTCCATTCACAAATTTTGGTGAGTCCTCATCTCCATATTTTTTTGATATCTCAATTCCCTCATTTATACTTACAACTTTTGGGATATCATTTCTATAATAAATCTCATAAGTTCCAATTCTTAAAATATTCCTATCAATATAACTCATTCTTTCTATCTCCCAGTTTAAAGAAACATTTGAAATAATTTTATCAATTTCATTTAACTTTTCTATAACTCCATTAACTATTTCATTTGCAAACTTTTTTACTTCTTCATTTTTTTCATCCACATTTTTCCAAAATTCTTCTATTATCTTTTGTGGAGGTTCTTTTCTTATATCTATCATATATAAAATTTTCAAAGCATATTCTCTTGCTTTCCTTCTCTGCATATTTTTATTTTATCATATTTAATGAACATCAATCCATGCTTTATAAAATTTCCAATTATTTTTTAAAAATTTTCATCGGGTCATATAAAAACACCTTTTATATCCATTTTCCCAAATTTTTGTCAGATTTTTTATTAAATTTTTTGGTTCAAATTCTCCAATTAAAACTGGTTTATCAATTGGGAAATTATGGACATGATATTCTAAAGGTGAAAATTCAGATGATTTATAATATGAAATTTTCAATTTTTTCATTATCAACCTTTAATTTTTCTGGCTCATTTTCAATAAGAGTTCTAAAATCGTCAAAAACAAAATTATCAAATTTAGGATTATCTCTTTTATCAAAAATTATTCCACTTCTTAAATCACAAAATAAAACTCTTACAATATTTGCTCCAATATTTTTAAAGAATTTAAATTTTTCTAATCTTTATTTGAAGAAAAACCACCATGTCTATTTTCATCCCATGGATTTTTCCCTATATCCCATCCATGGTAAATTTATTCCAAAATTTAAAACAAAATCTTTATTTCTTAAATTTATTTCCTCTATTTTTTCGCCATCTGGTGAGATATAAATCTTATTCCCCTAAAAAGAAAATATATTTTTTCAATTTTTGCTTTTTTTCTCAAGAACTAATTCATATTCCTCATAATCTTTCAAAAGTTTCAAAAGTTTTTCTGCTTCTTTTGGTACAGAAACCTTTTTCTTGATTATTATATCTTTTAATCTCAAGTTCTTTTTTTTGTAAAATTCTTCATTCGCTTTATCATCTGAAAATAAAACCCCTCCTTCAATTGAAATACCACCAAAAACACCTTTACTTACTCCATATGCAAGAATACCTGCTCCAGGAGAAACTTTGCCTTCAAAATTTCTTCCAACAGGTCCAGCAGCAATACCGATATCTCCCCCAAGTTTAATTTTTGAATTTATAAGCATATTTAATCCACTTTCATTCATGATTAATAGAATTAAATCAGTGATTTGTGCTCCTGCTTGCCAACCAAAACTTACTTGAACAGTTCCAATAAATCCTGGTGGACTCCATTCCCCTTTTTCTCTATCTCTTGCAATAATAATTCCCTCTCCACCTTTACCTGCAAGAATAAAACCTCCTTTAAATTGTCTTAAAAATATTACACCATAACATTCTTTAATGAGTGATAGGGGAATTCCAACGTCTGGTTGTTTTAACATGTATTCAAGAAGATTTTCTGCAATCTTAATTCTTTTCAAATATTTATCCCTGCTTTCAGAAAAACTAAAGTTAGATAGTAAAAAGTAAATTAAAAATATCATTAATTTTCTTTTCATAACTACCTCCTCACTTAAATTTTACCATTTATTTGATTTAAGGCAAACCCTCAAAAGCAATATAAGTTCCTTCTGGTGGCACTGACATCCCTTTTTCTTTTTTTATTATATCAAATTTAAGTATTCTAAAGTTTTTATCAAGATAATAAATTTTTATATCCTCTTTAACAGAACCAAATCCTTGGTCAATATTTGTAAAAATTACCCCTTTTTCTATGTTTGGGAATATAATTATTGTATTTTCCATGTCTTTTAAATCTGCTCCAGCAAATCCTTGAATTGAAAGTGGATGATTTGCAATTAAAATACGAACATTTTTGAAATTCATTTGTGGCCATTTTTCAAATTCAATTCTTTTTTTAAAAGTAAAGCAATAAATACCTGAAATAAATCCAATTAAAAAGTATAAAAAAATTTTTTTCATTTATTTCTCATCCTTCAAAATTGCTATTGCTTCTATTTCAATTAAAGCATTTTTTGGTAAATCTGAAACTATAACGACGCTTCTTGCTGGTTTATTTTTAAAATATTGAGCATAAACATAATTCATTTTTTCAAAATCATTTAATTTTTTTAGGTAAATAGTTGTTTTTACAATATTTTCAAGGTCTGCTCCAACTTTATATAATATATTCTTTAAATTTTCTATAACTTGTTTTGTCTGAACTGATATATCTCCTTTCACTATTTCATTCGTTTTAGGATTAATCGGAATTTGGCCTGAAATAAAAATAAAATTTTTAAACTTCACTGCCTGAGAATATGGACCGATAGGTAAAGGTGCATTTTCTGATGTAATTTTTTCAAACATTTTAAACCCCTTGTAAATTTTCTAAATATTTTTCAGCAAAAAATGCAGCAATCATTCCTTCACTACATGCTGTTATTATCTGATATAAAGATTTTTTTATTACATCACCACAAGCAAAAATCCCAGAAATGTTTGTTTCCATTTTTTCGTTTACAATTATGAAACCATTTTTATCTGTTCTTATTATACCATTTAGAAATTCAGTATTTGGTTTTTGCCCAATAGACACAAAAACACCATCTATTTTAATTTCGCTGACTTCGTTTTTCAAAAGATTTTTTACTATTATTTTTTCAACCTTTTCCTCCCCCTTTATTTCTTCAACAACTGTTGAAAGTAAAATTTTTATTTTTTCATTATTTTTTAAAATTTCCTGTAAGTACTTTTTAGCACGGAAAAGGTCTCTTCTGTGAATAATATATACAGATTTTGCAAATTTTGTTAAATAAATTGCTTCTTCCACAGCAGAATCACCTCCACCTATAACGGCAACCTCTTTATCTTTAAAAAAAAGTCCATCACAAATAGCACAATAAGAAACTCCTTTGCCTATAAAATCTTCTTCTCCTTTAACACCTAATTTTTTTCTTGAAGAACCAGTCGCAATTATTAATACATAACTCTCTAAAATTTCACCATTTTTAAGTTTAATTATTTTTTTATTTCCATTTAGTTCAATTTTATCAACCTCACCCTCTTTTATTTCTCCACCAAATTTTAAAAATTGTTTTTTCATATTTTCTGCAAGAGCAAAACCACTTATACTTTCAGGAAATCCAGGATAGTTTTCTATAGTTTCAGTAAAAAGTAAATTACCACCAACAGAAAATTTCTCTATGATCAAAGTTTTAATTTTATCCCTACATAAAAAAATACCTGCTGATAATCCAGCAGGTCCTCCACCTATTATAATCACGTTATTCATTTTAAGAATAAAAAAGGGGGGTGAACCCCCCCTTTTACTTATTCTACTTCTATCTTAATTTCTTTGGCTTTTTCTTTTTCTGCTTTGGGAAGGACTATCTCAAGGATGCCATTTTTATATGTTGCTTTTACTTTTTCTCTATCTACCGCACAAGGAAGAGTGAAACTTCTGGAGAAACTTCCAGTCCTTATTTCTTTTCTGTAATAATTTTCTTTCTCAATCTTCTTTTCTTCTGCTTTCTTTCCTGAGATTGTAACTGTATCATCTGTAAGTGAAACAGAGATGTCTTCTTTATTCACACCAGGAATTTCTGCTTTAATAACTATATTTTCTGCATCTTCATAGATGTCAACATCAATTGCTCTTGGTCCTTCCCAAAGGTCAAACTCCTTAGAGAAAAATCTATCAATGAATCTATCAAAATCATCTCTTAAATCAAGCATTTCTTTTAATGGATTCCATCTTGCTAACTTTGCCATTTTCTCACCTCCTTTCTTTCTTTTTTCATTTTTTAGATGCAAAAGAAAGGAGGGGAGTTTCACTTTCTATATATCATCCTTATTCTGTAATATAAGGTTTTTTTAACTTTTTTAGGTATTTTTTCTTCTTTGTAAATAGATTTTGAGATAATTAATGTCTTTTCAATAGTATTTAGATGCATTCTACATTTTCTACAGATATTAATATGTTGTTCAAAAATTTCCTTTAATGATTCTTCTAGTTCCCTATCAATATAGTCAGAAATATATTTTATTATCTCTTTACAATCCATTTTAATTCCCCTTCTTTTTGAAATATTCAGAGAGTTTCTCTCTCAAATATAATCTACTTCTATGGATCCTTGTTTTTATAGTTGGAACAGATAATGACAATATTTTTGCAACTTCCTGTATTGAAAGTCCTTCAATATCATGGAGAATAAATATTGTTTTATATTTTGGAGGCAATGAATTTATCGCTTCATTTAAAATTTCTTTCAATTCTTCGTTTTTATAATGAAGATAGGGATTTTCACTCCAGTCATAAAAATCAATTGAATTTTTAGTTCCGTCTGTTAACTCTTTTAACTCCTCTATTGATACTTTTTTTATTTTTTCTTTTCTCAATTTCATAAGTGCAAAATTTGTAGCAATTCTATAAAGCCATGTTGAAAAGGAAGACCTACCTTCAAAACTTGGTAATGATTCATATGCTTTTATGTAGGTTTCTTGAAGTAAATCTGCTGCGTCATCTTTATTGCCAAAAAATTTTATTCCAAGATTATATATTTTATCTTGAGTCCTTCTCATCAATTCTTCAAATGCTTTTGTATCTCCTGCCTTTGCTTTTTCAACAAGTTCATTTTCATCCATATTTTTATGTTAACATACTATTTTTCTATTTACAACTGCCAAATAAAATTTATAATTTAAAGTATGAAGAAAGAATTATTGAAAAACTTTTTCATATTATTTATTTTCCTCTTTGCAATTTATTTAGGTATTTTTTGGGGTAGTGAAATTTATTCATTTAAAAAATTTTTAAATTTATCAGAAATTGAAAAAACAATAATTTATAAAATAAGAATCCCAAGAGTTATATGTGCATTTGTTGTTGGGGCTGGACTTTCAATTTCAGGAGTTGTTTTACAATCTGTTTTAAAAAATCCTCTTGCAGAAACTTATACTTTAGGGATATCAGGTGGTGCTTCACTTGGAATTGTAATTGGTCTTTTAAGTAGCAAAATATATTTAATTCCTCTTTTTGCGTTCATTGGTTCTATTTCATCTTTATTTTTAATTCTCTCAATTTCAATAATAAAAAGATTTTCAACATCTTCAACTATACTTGCAGGTATCTCCTTAAATTTTATATTTTCTTCTCTTGTCTTATTTTTAATTTCTGTTTTAAATTATGAAAAATTTCATTCCACAGTTTTGTTTTTATTTGGCGACCTTTCCTATTTTTCAACAAAAATTTTAGTTTTTTCAGGTATTTTGATTTTTCTTTGTTTTATATTTTTATATCTTTCTGGAAGGGTTTATGATATTATAAGTATTGATGAAGAAAAGGCAAAAACACTCGGAATAAATGTAATTTTTGAGAAGAATTTAACCTATTTTATTTCATGTCTTATATCATCTTTATGTGTTTCATTATCAGGCATTATTGGTTTTGTCGGTCTTATGATTCCCCATATTACAAGAAGTATTTTTGGTTCAATTCATAAAAAAGTTATACCAGGTTCTTTTATAATCGGTGGTAGTTTTCTTATTCTATGTGATACGATTTCAAGAGTAATAATTAGACCTATTGAAATTCCTTTGGGAGTTATAACAGGTTTTTTTGGTGGTATTTTCTTTCTTTTTTTATTATTTAAAGTTGAAAAAATATGGTAGAAATTTATAGAATTGAAAATTTAAGTTTTAATTACGGTAAAAATGAGGTTTTAAAAAATATAAATGTGAGTATTTATAAAGGAGAATTTGTTGGTATAGTAGGTCCAAATGGTAGTGGAAAAACTACTTTATTGAAAATACTTTCAAAAATTTTGCAAGCAAATAAAGGGAAAATTTATTATAAAGGAAAAGAATTAAAAAAAATAAAAAATATTGAATATGCAAGAGAAGTTGGGTATTTGCCCTCAGAAATTGAACTTACTTTTGATATTAAAGTTAAAGATTTTTTAATACTTGGAAGATACCCATTTATAGGAAGATTTAAAAGAGAAACAGAAGATTTCATTTATAAAATAGGTGAAATTTTTAATATTAAAGATTTTTTTGAAAAGAAGATGAGTCAATTGTCAGAAGGAGAAAAGCAAAGAATTTATATAGCACAACTTATGGTTCAAAATCCAGAAACAATTTTACTTGATGAACCAACAAGTCATCTTGATATTGGCTATCAGTTTGGCATTATGGATATTTTGAAAAAAATTAATGATAATGGAAAAACTATAATCTGTATTTTACATGATTTAAATCTTTCAGCATGTTATTGTTCAAAGATAATTTTTTTAAATAAAGGGGAAATTTATAAAGTTGGTAGTCCTGAAGAAGTTCTTACTTATGAAAATATAGAGGCGGTTTATAATACAAAGGTTCTTGTTTATAAAAATCCTTTTACCAATAAAATAAATGTTTTTGGTATTCCCTCATATTTATTAAAAAAAATTTGACAAGTAATTTTTTATTGTTATAATATTATAAACTTTGTGAAAAAAATCACAAAAATGGAAAAATTATACATTAATAAAGAAGAGTGGCAAGGATTTGTAAAGGGAAAATTAAATGGGAAAATAATTTATGCACCTTTTGAAGAAAATAATTCTCTTTTTTATAAAATTGTTAATGAGGAAAATATTGAAAAAATTGTATATAATAGAGTAAGAACAGTGGAGCCATTTAAAATATTTCTCTTCCCATTTAAAGAAAGAGTTTTACCAGAGATAGAGAAATTAAATGAGATTATTATTATGGGTGTTACTTCATGTGATTTAAATGGAATTGAAATTCTTGATAAAGTTTTTATGAAAGGAGAATTTAAAGACCCAAATTATAAAAAAAGAAGGGAAAATTTATTTATTATAAGTTTTGATTGTGAAAATCCATATGATAGTTGTTTCTGTTCACTTGTTGGAGTAAATCCATATCCTGAAAAAAATTTTGATTTAAATTTATCTGAAATTGAAAATGGGTTTATTGTTGAAGTAGGAAGTGAAAAAGGAAAAGAGTTTATTGGAAATGATACAAGATTTTATAATGTAAATGAAGGGCAGTTAAAGCAATTGGAAGATAAAAGAAAAAAAGTTATTGAAAAGTTAAAAGAGATAAATAGGGAATTTGATTTTAAGAATCTTGATAATTTAAAAGGTTTGGTTGAAAAGGAATATTGGCAAAAAGTTAAAGATATTGATAATTGTGTCTCATGTGGAAGTTGTAATTTTAGTTGTCCAACATGTGTATGTTTCTTGCTTGAAGATACTAGCAATAATGGAGATTTTAGAAAAATAAAAGTTTGGGATAGTTGTCAATTTCCTGGGTATGCAAGAATGGCATCAGGAGCAACACCAAGACCAACTTTATATGAGAGATACGCAAATAGGATTTTATGTAAATATTGGTATATGTATGAAAATTTTAAAATTATTGGTTGTACTGGATGTGGAAGATGTATAAGTGGTTGTATAGGAGATATTGATAAAAGAAAGGTTATAACAGAAGTTTTAAGAGAAAAAGTGAATGTTTAAAATGGAGAGAAATATTTATCAACCAATAAAATGTGAGGTAATTGATAATATAAAGGAATCACCAACTATAAATACAATTGTTTTAAAACCAGAAAGAGAATTTTCTTTTCAGGCAGGACAATTTGCTTCTTTAACAGTTCCAGGTATTGGAGAAGCACCATTTACTCCTTCATCTTCACCATTTGATAAAGAAAAACTTGAATTTACAGTTATGAAAGTTGGTAGAGTTACTGAAAAAATACATCAATTGAAAAAAGGAGATATTGTTGGAGTAAGAGGACCTTATGGAAAACCATATCCACTTAGTGAATTTAAAGGTAAAGAAATTTTGCTTGTTGGTGGTGGAGTTGGACTTGCTCCTATAAGGGCTTTATTTCTTGCACTTGTTGAGACATATAAGGACTATAAAAAGATTATTTTTTGCTGTGGTGCAAGAACTCCACAAGATTATATTTACAAGGATAAAATATTTGGTGAATGGCAAAATTTATGCGAAAAAATACCTTTATCATTCAGAATAACTGTAGATAAGAAAGATGAAAATTGGAAATATATGGAAGGAGTTGTTACTTGTACTCTTGATGGACTTGACATAGATGTGAAAAATGCTGTCAGTGTTGTATGTGGTCCACCTATAATGATGAAATTTACAACTCTTAAACTTCTTGAGATTGGTTTTTCTGAAAGTAGCATTTATCTATCAATGGAAAGGAAGATGTATTGTGGAGTTGGCCATTGCAGACACTGTTTAATAGGAGATTTATTTGTTTGTAAGGATGGGCCTGTTTTTAAATATAGTGAAATAAAGGATAAACCAAATATATGGGTATAAAATGAAAAAACTATTTATTGATTATGATAAGTGTTTAAGTTGCGAAAAATGTGAAGCAAAATGTAGTTATATTATGCATCCAGAAAATAATGGTATAAATTCTTTAAGAGAAGAGATAGCATTTTTACTTGCATGTAGAAGATGCCAAGACCATCCATGTATAAATGTTTGCCCAACAGAGGCACTTAAAAGGGAAAAAGAAATAAATAAGAGAAGTAATATTTTGTGTATATCCTGTAAAAGTTGTATGCTTGCTTGTCCTTTTGGAACAATTCTTTTTGATATAATCCCTTATCTTGTAAGTAAGTGTGATTTATGCAAAGGTAGATTGAAAGAGGAAGAAGTGCCTTTATGTGTTAAAACATGTAAATATGATGCAATAAAATTTGTTGAAGAAAGTGAAATTGAAGAAAAAGAGGATGTTTATAAGATTGGAGATAATTTAATTGTTAAAGTTTATAGTTATATTGAAACATATGGATTGAAAAAATGAATATGATTTATTTTTTTGCTTGGTTTATTTTTTCTTTTATTGTTTTAAGTATAATTGGACTATTAGTTTGGTGGATAGATAGAAAAATTACTGCAAGAGTTCAGTGGAGAGTTGGACCTCCATGGTATCAGAATTTTGCTGATTTTATTAAGTTAACAGGAAAGGAAGTTTTAATACCAGAAGGAAGTAATAAATTTATTTTTGTATTTGCACCTATTCTTTCTGTTATTGCTTCAACTATATGTGGTTCAATAATTTTGCTTGTTTTAATGAATAGTTTTGGTTTTGGAGGCGATTTAATTCTTTTTGTTTATTTACTTACAATTCCTTCTTTATCAATCATTCTTGGAGGAAGTGCTTCTGGAAATATTCTTGCATCTGTTGGTATAAGTAGGGAATTGAAATTACTTTTATCATATGAACTTCCATTTATATGTGGTATTATAATCCCTGCATTAAAAGCAAATTCAACAACTTCTTTAATTGAGATACTTAAATTCCAGCAGATAAATGGTTCAAATATTTTGTCTTTTTCTGGAATTATTGGTTTTGTTATAATTCTGATTGCATCTATTGGAAAACTTGGACTTGTTCCATTTGACCTTTCTGAAGCAGAAACAGAAATTGCAGGTGGTTCTTTAATTGAATATTCTGGGATTTTACTTGGATTTTATAAACTTTCAAAAGCAATTTTATTTGTTGTTGTTCCTTTATTTATTGTTATTCTTTACCTTGGTGGAACACAAATAACAGGTTTTGGTAGTTTTTTAATTTTCGTTTTAAAATATTTAATTGTTGTAATTTTAATAACTTTAATAAGAAATACAAATCCAAGATTGAGAATTGACCAGGCATTAAAATTTTTCTGGGGTTGGCTTACTTTAATAGGAATTGTTGGAATACTTATTTCTTTAAGTGGAGTTTAATATGAATTTAAAACTTAAAGCACTGAAGAAAAGTTTATGGGTGTATCATGTAAGTGCAGGTTCATGTAATAATTGTGATATTGAAATACTTGATTTATTAACTCCAAGATTTGATGTTGAAAGATTTGGGATAATTTTGGCAGCAAGTCCAAGACATGCAGATGTTTTATTATGCACAGGTATTGTAAATAAAAAATGTGTTGAAAGAGTTAAAGAAGTATATGAACAAACACCAAAACCATGTGTGGTAGTTGCTGTTGGTTCATGTGCCTGTTCTGGTGGAATTTTTAGGGATGGTTATCAGATGGCAGGCCCTTTGAATAAAATTATTCCAGTTCATGTTTATATTCCAGGATGTCCTCCAAAACCAGAAGCAATTATAGCAGGTATTGTTAAATTTTTGAAGGAGTTGAAATGATTGATAAATTAAAAGAGAAACTAAAAGATATAATAAAGGATATAAAAATACATAATGAGAAAAGGATTTATTTGACAATTGATAAAAATGACTTAAAGAAAGCAGCAAGTATTATTTTTAAAGATATGGATGCAAGGTATCAAATTGTAACAGGTATTGATAATTTTGACAACTATGAACTTTTATACCATTTTTCATTTGACAAAGAAGATGGAATTATTGTTACTTTAAAAACATTTCTTGAAAAGGAAAAACCTGAAATTGAAAGTTTAACTGACTTAATTCCTGGAATTGCTTGGATTGAAAGAGAAATTTGGGAATTGCTTGGAATAAATTTTGTAGGGCATCCTGATTTGAAACACTTTTTATTAAGAGAGGACTGGAAAGAAAATCATTATCCATTGAGGAAAGGAGTTAAAACAGATGGCAGAGAATAATAGAAAGGTTATAGTTCCAATTGGTCCTTATCATCCACTACTTGAAGAACCAGAATATTTCCAACTTTATTGTGATGGAGAGGAAGTTGTTGATGTTGAATGGATTGCTGGATATAACCATAGAGGGATTGAAAAACTATCTGAATCAAAACATTACGATCAGGTAACTTTTCTTGTTGAAAGAATATGTGGAATTTGTTCAACTTCTCATCCAATTGCTTACTGTAATGCTGTGGAAGATTTGGCAGGAATTGAAATACCTGAAAGGGCAAAATATATAAGAAATATTGTTGGAGAACTTGAACGAATTCATAGTCATTTATTATGGGTTGGACTTGCTGGTCATTTTCTTGGTTATAATACTGTTTTTATGTGGGCATGGAAATATAGAGAAGGTATACTTGATATGTTTGAAATGATAACGGGAAATAGAAACCATTATGCCATGCTTAAAATTGGTGGCGTAAGAAGAGATATTGAAGATGAGGATATTCCAATATTGAAAAAAACATTATCACAAGTAAAAGGGAAAATACAGATGCTCACAGAAGCAGTTTTGGATGACCCAGTTCTTGCTGCACGACTTAAAGGAGTTGGAGTATTGACAAAAGAAGATATTAAAAATTATGGTGCAGTTGGACCAGTGGCAAGAGCAAGTGGAGTAGATATAGATGTAAGAAAAGATGACCCATATGCTGGATATAATCTTGTTGAATGGAAAGTTATTACAACAGAAAATGGAGATGTTTTTGATAAAGCAGTTGTTAGATTACTTGAATGTTTTGAAAGTATAAAAATAATTGAGCAATCACTTGATGCAATAAAAGGTAAAAAAGGAGAAATATGTAAAGAAATAAGGGAAATACCAGAAGGAGAAGGGATAGGCCATCATGAAGCACCAAGAGGAGAAGTTTTTCATTATGTAAGAAGTGATGGAACAAATAGACCTGTAAGACACAAAATAAGAGCACCAAGTTATGTAAATATTCCAACATTTAAAGCAAGTTGTATAGGGGAGACAATTTCTGATGTTTGTATAATTCTTGCAGGAGTTGATCCATGTTATTGTTGCACAGAAAGGATTTCTGTTTATGATAAAGATAAAAATAAAAAAATATATGAATTTTCAGACCTTGTTAAAATGTCAATAGAAAAGACAGAGAAAATAAAAAAAGAAATTGGTAAAGAGGGAAGGAAATGGAAAAAATTATTATAAATCTTATTTCATATGGTTTTGTTGGTGGACTTATTTTGAGATTTATACCTTCAAGAATTAAATATGTAAAAGAATTAATTAGTATTCTTTTTTCACTTGTCTTTTTAAATTTTTCTTTACAGACATTCTTCCAATCTACTTATTATATTTCTGAACTATTCTGGATTGATAAACTTTCTTCCTTTATTTCAATATTTATCTCACTTTTTACATTACTTACACTTATTTATGGGATTTCTT
>CAZCUO010000009.1:0-11396 GCA_964502135.1 uncultured bacterium | reverse complement strand
TATTAATTTGAAAAAGATGATAGTTATTCCAAGTTTAAAGAAAAGTGAAAAGAAAGGAATTGAAATTTTAAATAATATGATTAGAAAAGCAACAGGAATGAGGGGTTAAAATGGATATAGGTAAAATTATAAAAGTTTCAGGACCACTTGTTCAAGCAGAAGGAATGAAAACAAGTAAAATGTTTGATGTTGCAAGAGTAGGTGAGGAAAGATTAATTGGTGAGATTATAAGATTGGAAGGAGATATTGCATCTATTCAGGTTTATGAAGATACAGAAGGTTTAAAAGTGGGAGACCTTGTTTTTGGGACTGGTGAGCCATTAAGAGTAGAACTTGGACCAGGGCTTCTTAAAAATATTTTTGATGGAATTCAAAGGCCATTATCTCAAATTGAAAAAAAAGGTGATTTTATAATAAGGGGAGTTGATATTCCTTCTCTTGATAGAAATATTAAATGGTATTTCAATCCAGTTGTTAAAAAAGGAGATTTTGTTGAAGAAGGAGATATAATTGGTATTGTTAAAGAGACAGAAATAATTGAACATAGAATTATGGTTCCATATGGAGTAAAAGGGGAAATAATTGATATAAAAGAAGGAAGTTTTACAGTTGAAGAGGAAATAGGGAGAGTTAGAACAGAAAATGGAGAAGTCCCTTTATATTTGATGCAAAGATGGCCTGTAAGAAAACCAAGACCATTTAAAAAAAAATTGACCCCAGATACTCCACTTGTAACAGGCCAGAGAGTAATTGATACTTTATTTCCAATATTAAAAGGAGGAACTGCTTGTATTCCAGGACCCTTTGGCAGTGGTAAAACGGTTGTATTACATCAAATTGCAAAATGGGCAGATAGTGAAGTTGTAGTTTATATAGGTTGTGGAGAAAGAGGAAATGAAATGGCAGATGTTTTAATTGAATTTCCTAAACTGAAAGACCCAAAATCAGGAAAACCTTTAATGGAAAGGACATGTTTAATAGCAAATACTTCTAATATGCCTGTTGCTGCAAGAGAAGCAAGTATTTATACAGGAGTTACAATTGGAGAATATTTTAGAGATATGGGTTATTCTGTTGCTTTAATGGCTGATTCAACAAGTAGGTGGGCTGAAGCATTAAGAGAAATATCTGGAAGGTTGGAGGAAATGCCAGGAGAGGAAGGTTATCCTGCATATCTTGGAACAAGGGTTGCCTCATTTTATGAAAGAGCAGGAAAAGTTATATGTCTTGGAAAAGATAATAGAATTGGTTCTTTATCACTTTTGGGGGCAGTAAGTCCTCCAGGAGGTGATTTGACAGATCCTGTGGTGCAGATGACTTTAAGAGTTGTTAAAGTTTTTTGGGGACTTGATGATCGGCTTGCATATCAGAGACATTTTCCTGCTATAAATTGGCTTACAAGTTATTCATTATATGAAAAAAATATTGAAAAATTTGTTAGTGAAAATATAGGTAGTGATTTTATGGAAATAAGGGCAGAAGCAATATCTTTACTTGAAAAAGAAGCAGAATTACTTGAAATCGTTCGCCTTGTTGGTATGGAAACACTTTCTTCAACTGATAGATTAATTCTTGAAGTTGCACGTTCTATAAGAGAAGATTTTTTACATCAAAGTGCCTTTGATGAAATGGATGAATATTCAACATTGAAAAAGCAGTATTTAATGCTAAAAACAATTATATTATTTTATAGAAAATCTCTAAATGAAATAGAAAAAGGTAAATCATTAGAAGAAATATTAAAAAAACCTGTTAAAGAGGAAATCGCAAGAATGAAATATATACCTGAAAATAAACTTGAAGAATTTTTAAAAATTCATCAGAAAATAGAAAGTTCTTTTTAAATTTAAAAGGAGTCAAAATGGAAAAATTATTAAAAGAATTTGAAAATCCAAGTAGTGTATATAGAGGAGCACCTTTCTGGGCATGGAATGGAAAACTTGAAACAGAAGAGTTAAGAAGGCAGGTAAGAATAATGAAGGAAATGGGACTTGGCGGATTTTTTATGCACTCAAGAGTAGGACTTGATACACCTTATTTATCAGAAGAATGGTTTAAATGTATAAATGCATGTGCTGATGAAGGAGAAAAAAATAAAATGCTTGCTTTCCTTTATGATGAAGATAGATGGCCTTCAGGTGCTGCGGGTGGACTTGTAACAAAAAATAAAAAATATAGATTGAAACATCTTGTTATGAAAATTTTAAATGACCATAGAAAAATAAAATATACAAGTAATGTTCTTGGTGTTTTTGTAGCAGAATTTGAGGGGAATATTATAAAAAAATATAGGAAAGTCAAAAAAGGTGAAAAAGTCAAAAATTTATCAGATAATGAAAAAATCTTAGTTTTTACAAAAGAACTTGCAAAAGAAAGTGACTGGTATAATGGATATACATATCTTGATACAATGGACCCAGAAGCAGTGAGAGAGTTTATAAAAATTACTCATGAAAATTATAAAAAACACTGTGGTAAATATTTTGGTTCAGTAATACCTGGAATTTTTACAGATGAACCAAATTACGGACATTTATATTTCCATTTTACCTGGCCACCAACTGAAGAAGGTAATATTATTATTCCATGGACTGATAAATTACCAAAGGTTTTTAAAGAAAAGTATGGATACAATATTTTAGATTATTTACCAGAAATATATTTTGAAATAGAGGGACAAAAAATTTCAAAAATAAGACATAATTATTTTGATTGCATTACATATCTTTTTGTAAATTCATTTGCAAAACAGATAGGAAATTGGTGTGAAAAAAATAAATTACTTTTTACAGGACATATACTTGCTGAAGATACTCTTTCTTCTCAAACAAGTGTCGTTGGAAATTGCCTAAGATTTTATGAATATATGCAGGCACCTGGAATGGATTTATTAACAGAACACTGGAGAATTTTTAATACTGCAAAACAGGTAAGTTCAGTAGCAAGACAATTTGGAAGAAAGTGGAGATTAACAGAAACATATGGTTGCACTGGATGGGATTTTCCATTTTTAGGTCATAAAGCACTTGGTGATTGGCAGGTAGCACTTGGAATAAATTTAAGATGTCAGCATTTATCTTGGTATACAATGCTTGGAGAGGCCAAAAGGGATTATCCAGCAAGTATTTTTTATCAATCTCCATGGTGGAATACTTATAAATATGTTGAAGATTATTTTGCAAGAATACATCTTGTTATGAGTCAAGGCCAAGAAGTTAGAGATTTACTTGTGATTCACCCAATTGAAAGTATGTGGTCAGTTTATAAAATGCCTGTCTGGAAGGATGGAGGGAAAAAATGGGAATATTCAGAAGATGTAAAAAAACTTGATGAAATGTTTGTTGAAATATGTGATACTCTTCTTTCAAATCATATTGATTTTGATTATGGAGATGAGGAAATTCTATCAAGATGGGCAAAAATTAGTAAAAAAGATAAACAGACAATTTTAAAGGTAAATAAGGCAGAATATAAAGCAGTTTTAGTCCCTCCTTTATATACAATTAGAAGTTCTACATTAAAACTATTAAAAAGATTTAAAGAAGAAGGTGGTATTGTTATATTTGTAGAAAATATTCCTTCTTATGTTGATTGTGAAGTTTCAGATGAAGTTAAAAAATTTTCTGAAAATTGTATTGTTGTTCAATCTATTGAAGAAAGTGTAAAACATCTTGAAAAAATAAGAAGGATTTCAATAAAAGATGAAAATGGAAAAGAAATAAAAGAAGTCCTTTATCTTTTAAGAGAAGACAGGGATTATTTCTATCTCTTTTTATGTAATACAAGTATGGAATGGGACAGCAAAAATATAAGTAAATATTATCCAGTTAGAGAAAGGAAGAAAGAATTTAAAAATGTTATAATAAGCGCAATCCCTGAATGGAAATTTAGACCTATTGAACTTAATACTCAAACAGGGGAATTCTATTTTCCAGAAACAATTAAAGATGAAAATGGATATAAAATCAAAACAGATTTTCTTCCATTGGCTAGCCATCTTTATGTTATTCCAAAGAAAAAAGAAATTGATTTAAAAGTTGAAGAAATTAAAAAATATGAAACAGTTAGAAGTTTTAAAATAGAAAAGGAAGTATGGGATTATATTTTAACTGAAAAGAATGTCCTTGTTCTTGATATGCCATATTTTAAAATTCAGAATGGAGAATGGCAGGAGAAAAAAGAAATATTAAAAGTTGATAGAGAGATAAGAAAATATCTTGGTTTATCTCCAAGAGGTGGTGCAATGGTTCAGCCATGGGCAAGAAAAAGGAATAAAAATCCAAAGAGTGTAAAAGTTAGTTTAAAGTATGAATTTTTTGTTGAAGTTTTGCCTAAAAAAGAAACTTCAATTGCAATTGAAAAACCCCAATTATACAATATTTATATCAATAATTTTAAATTGAATTGTGAGATGAAAAATGGATGGTGGGTTGACAAATCACTTGAAACAATAAGTTTTGACCCATCAATTTTAAAGATTGGTAAAAATGAAATTATTCTTGAAACAGATTATAATGAAAATCACCCTGGCTTTGAAATTATTTATTTACTTGGTGATTTTGGAGTAGAGATAAAAGAAGGCAACATAACAATTACTGACCTACCACAAAACTTAAAAATTGGTGATTGGACACAACAGAAATTACCTTTTTATTCAGGAAATCTTGGATATATATTGCCAATTGAGAAAATTGATTTTGATGAAAATGTAAGAGTTTTTTTAAAAATTTCTGAATTTAGAGGTGTTGGAGTAAAAGTAATTATAGATGGAAAAGAAGTTGGCCTTCTTGCATGGGAACCCTATGAGATTGATATTACTGAATATATAAAAGGAAAAGAGAAAAGCAATTTAATTATTGAAGTTTTAGGACACAGAAGAAATTCACATGGACCATTACACTATTTTGAAAAATGGCCAGTATGGACAGGACCCAGTCAATTTGTTTCAGAAGGAGAACAGTGGATAGATAAATACCAGATTGTTCCATGTGGCTTAATGGATAGTCCTGAAATATTAATAAAAAAAGAGAAATAAATATGTTTAGAAATTTATCACCTGAAGCAATAAATATAAAAACAACTTTACTTGAAAGATTACGACTTGCAAAACTTGGGAATTTTGAGGGGATGGATATTTCAATTTTGGAATGTTTTGAATTTTCAAAGAATGATAAAGTTGAAAAAATTAAAAGTATGTTTGAAATTTTTGATTTGAAAATTGGTGGATGGTGTTTACCTTTCAATATTGGAGAGAGAGAAGAAAAATTTAATAATGACATTAAAATTCTTGAAGAGTATTTAAAAATTGCTAAAAAAATTCAAGCATTTAGAATATATACATGGATTATTCCTTTTTCAGATGAACTTCCTTTCAAACAAAATTTTAATTTACATCTTACAAGAACAAGAAAATTATGTGCTTTGATTGAAAAATATGATTGTTTACTTGGACTTGAATTTATTGGAACAAAAAAAGTAAGAGAAGGACATAAATATGAATTTATCTGGAATTTAGAACAAATATGTGAATTTATAAAAAAAGTTAAAATGGATAATCTTGGAGTTTTACTTGACAGTTGGCATCTTTATGCTTCTGGGGGTGAAATTAATGATATAAAAAAATTAAAGGGTAAAGATATTGTTTATGTCCATGTGAATGATGCACCAAATATACCAAAGTATGAATTAATAGATAATGAAAGATTTTTACCAGGGGAGACAGGAGTAATTGATATTGTGGAATTTTTAAAAACACTTAAAGAGATTGGATATGAGGGTCCTATTACTCCTGAACCATTTAATAAAAGGGTAAATGAACTTCCTGATGAAATAGCAGTAAGATTAGTAGGTGGCTATCTGTTAAAAATTTGGAATGAAGTTTTTAAATAAAGAAAAAAAATGGGATACATATACTTTCCTCAATTTAAAAAAGGAAAAGAAAAGTTAAAAATTCATCCTGGCTTAACAATACTTGACTTTATTCAAAAATTACAGATAAAAATAAATGCTGAATGTGGAGGAGTTGGAAAGTGTGGAAAATGTATAGTTAGGATTGAGAAAGGAGAAGAGAATTTAAACCAGTTAACTTCATCAGAGAAAAAATTAAATTTTCCTGAAAAATATAGATTAGCATGTCAGGCAAGGATTGTAAGAGATGTTTCAGATATTGTTGTTTACATAAAAGATTTTGGTGAATATGAAATTTTAAAATACGGAATGGAAAAAGAAGTTGAGATATGTCCAACTTATATTAAAAAGGATGGAAAAGTTTATAAAAATGGAAAAGAGATTGATATTTATAGAGAAGGAATTTTTGGTCTTGCAATAGATATAGGGACAACAACAATTGTTTTTGATATAGTCAATCTTGAAAATGGAGATATTATAGGAACAGTTGCAAAAACAAATCCACAGATTATTTATGGAAATGATGTAATTTCAAGAATAGAATATGTAATGGTTGATAAAAAAGAAAAGAGATTTCTTGATAAAGATGAAAGATTTAAGAAACTAATTGAAATGCAGAAAATAGTGGTTGAGATGATAAATGAATCAATAAAAGAATTCAACAATAGTATAAATGAATCAATTTATGAAGTGGTTGTTGCTGGAAATTCTACAATGAGAGAAATTTTTTTTCTTAATGATATATCAACACTTGGAAAAATGCCTTATGAACCATTAATAAAAGAAAGTTTAATAAAAAAACCTGATGAAATTGGACTTAATATAAATAAAAATGGAGAAATTTATGGTCTTCCTTTAATTGGAGGTCATGTTGGTGCAGATATAGTCGCAGATATTATATCCTCAGAAATTTATAATGATGAAAAATTGTGTATGCTAATTGATATAGGAACAAATGGAGAAATTGTTATTGGAAATAAAGAAAAATTACTTGCAACTTCTGCAGCAGCAGGTGGTGCTTTTGAAGGAGTTAATATAAGTTGTGGAATTGGAGGAATTGAAGGAGCAATAAAGGAAATAAAAATTTTAAATGGAAAAGTTTATTATTCTACAATTGGCAATAAATATCCAATAGGGATATGTGGCTCTGGTTTAATAGACCTTTTAAGTGAATTATTAAAGAATAAAATTATAGATGAAAAGGCACGACTTAAAAATAATGAATTTTACATAACAGGAGATATTAAAATAAATCAGCAGGATATTTTTCAACTTATAACTTCAAAGGCGGCAATAAAAACAGCATGGCAGATTCTTTTAAAAATTTATTCTGCAGAAATAAAAGATATAGAAAAAATTTATATTTCAGGCGGATTTGGCAATTTTATAAATATTGAAAGTGCTATAAATATTGGTTTAATTCCAGATATTAAAAGAGAAAAAATTATAAAAATAGGAAATGGTTCACTTGAAGGAGCAAGAGAAGTTTTATTATGCTCACAAAAAAGGAAACTGGCTGAAGAAATAGCAAAAAGAGTAATTCATATAAGAACAAATGAAATAGAGAAAAACTTTGAATATATCCTTGCTGAAAATATGTATTTTAAATAAGTAGAATTACTGAACTTTATTATACCAGGAAATAAAATAAGCGGTTCTATATATTGAAAAAAGATTAGGAATAAAATATTCTTCTCTTACATAAGCATCTCTGAAACATTCTTTTGCTTTTTCCTTTTCGCCTTTTTGAAAGAAAATTAAACCCTTTACGTAAAATAATTCTGGGATGTGAAAGTTAATTTTTTCTCCTTTCAAAATATAATCAATAGCAGTGGAAAAATCGCCTATCTTATAATAAAGATATCCAAGTATAACATAATTAAAATAATAATTTGGAAACTTTTTTAACCATTTTTTATATTCCTCAATCATCATTTTATAAGCATCATCCTCTTTTAATTTCTTATTTAATTTTAAAATTGTATTTTTTTTCACTTCAATAAATTCTTCAAAATTTTCAAAAAATCCATTATCGTTAAATGAACTAATTTTATCAAATTGTAGTTTTGCATATTTATAATCTCCCCTCATATATGCCATTTTGGCCATAACATATGGGATATGAATTGCATTCGGATTTTTTATTAGATACCTTTCATATAATTCTTTTATCCTTTCCCATACTTCTTCATCTTCATAATAATAACCCTTTTCATTCATCTTTGATTTATAAAAATTAGAAAACAAAAGTGCAATATGTGTGTCATCAAAATTTTTTTCAACAAGATACTCAATATAGTTAAATAATTTATCAATACTTCCACTCCATTTAGGTTCCAAAATACAGAACTTTGTTTGATACGCAATAACACAATCTGGAAATAGTGAAGTTGCCATATAAAAATATTTGTTTACCTCCTCTTCTTCTTTTATACCCGTGTAAAGTTCCATACTTATTTTCATTAAATAATCCATTGAATAATATGCTTCCTTATTTAATAAAAGTGCTGTTTTAAAATCCTTCTCAGCAAGTTTTAAATTATAAAAATATTCCTTCCAACCCTTTTCTGTTACTGTATATGCCCATCCAGTTCCTCTATTAAACCATGCAAATTTATAATAAAATTTCCCTCTTTCCTCATAGGGTAAAAAATAATTAGGATCGCTTTTTACCCAATAATCACACAGCATTTTATATCCTTCCCAGAGATGGTATGATTCAAAGATTGAAAAAAGAATTGAATAAATAAGATTATTCAAATAATCTGTTTTTAATAAATTCATAAGAAGTGGAAGTATAATTTTATCATATCCACAGGGTTCATATGCCTTCTTGTTGAGTATGTGAGCATAACAAAAAAGTAATCTTTCACAATTTGGATATTTTTTTAAACTTTTTTCAAGAATTCTTATCGCTTCTTCATCTCTGTGCATTTTCCATAGAACATTAGCATATCTTATTGTCAGAAATATTGAATCTGGATTTTTAGAATAAACTTCTTTATAAGTTGATAATAATTTCTCATCTTCACTGGGTGTTAAACAGTATATATCTTTATAAAAAAGATTTTCAACAGAAGCAACTTTTGATAAATCTTCATAATTTTTAAAATCCAACATTTTCATAAATTCCATTTTTTCTTTTGGAATTTTTAAACCTATATAATTACAGACATTTTCAGCAATCCATGAAGGCAAATAAATAATTTCTTTGATTTCTCCTTCCTTACCGATATTTCTACTTCCTTTAATACCATCAAATCTTAGTTCAATATGATATTTATTATTACCAATTATTAAAAAACCCGAAACATAAGAATTTACCCTTAATGTATCTGTCATCTCTTTTATCTCTTTTGGCCTTAAAATAAGATCCTTACCTTCTTTATAAAATTCTTTCTCTTTAATTATATTTTCGACATGGGGCATTAAAATCTGAAAATTTTTATTGGGAAGATAGGTATATTTATACATCGCCAAAGTACTTATTAATGTGCCTATTGAAGTTAATTTATGTTTATTATCTAAGAGTGGAAGAACTAAAACACCTTCAGGAAATTCAACTTTATTTTTACTTACCCTTTTTAAAACTGTTTTGACATATTCAGTAGATATAGGATATAAATTTTCTTCTTCCCTGAAATTAAAAAGAGAGAAAGAATTTAAATATATAAGAAAAAGGATAAAAATTATTAATTTTTTCATATTTTTTCTTCCCCTAATGATATACTCTAATTTTTATAATTTGGCAAAAAAAACTTATCTTTTTACTCTTACATTTCCTTCCCATACACTCCATATTTCTTCTTCATCAAGTACTTGTGCATAATCAGTCAAAAGAGTTACAACATAAGCACCGCATGCCCATCCAAATTGAATCCATTTTTCTTCTTCCCACCCCTTTAAAATTCCATATAAAAGTCCTCCAACAAATCCATCTCCACCACCAATCCTATCAAGAACAAAAATTTCTCTTGGTTCAATAACATACCATCTTTCTCCAACTGACATAATTGCTCCCCAAAGATGCTTTTGAGCACTTATCACTTCTCTTAATGTTGTTGCAAAAACACTTACATTTGGAAATTGTTTTTTTGCTCTTTCTATCATTCCCTTAAAATTTTCTATCTGCTGACTAATATTTTTACCGCCAGGTGCAGGTCCTTCTATTCCAAGACAAAGTTGAAAATCCTCCTCATTTCCAACAAGAATATCAGTAAGTTTGGCAATTTCAGTAAATATTTCTCTTAATTGTTTTTCTCTATTTTTCCAGAAAGATGCTCTATAATTTAAATCAAAAGAAATTTTTGTTCCATATCTTTTTGCAATTTTTGATATTTCAAGACAGAAATTTCCTGTTTCTTCTGATAATGCAGCGAATAGTCCTGACATATGAACTATACAAACACCTTCTTTCCCAAAAATCCTTTCAAGGTCAAAATCATCTGGTTTTAAAGTTCTACCCACTTCTCCTGTTCTATCATTCCATACTCTTGGTGCTCTAACTCCATAACCAGTGTCTGCAATATTAAATTGATGTCTATATCCCCATGGACCACCTTGAGGGACTTCTTTTGCTTCAACATCCATACCTCTACTTTTTAAATTTTCTTTTATAAATCTTGCAATTGGGCTCCCTTTTACAAAAGCAGTAAGAACTTTAACAGGAAGCCCAAGATAGGAACTTACACTTGCTACATTTGTTTCGGCACTCGTTGCTTGCATAAAATAAAGATTGCTAGTGTGAACTGGTTGCATATTAAATGGAGTAATTCTAACACCCATACTTGTGGGTACGAGCAAAGCATACTTATAATCCTTTTTTAATTCCATATTTTCTCCCTTTTCTTTTATTTTATCATAAAATTTTTATAAATAAACTAATTTGTAAAATTTAATCTTGACATTTAAAAAAACTTTTATAAAATGAAAGAAAAAGGAGGGGGGGATGGCTATATGGACATTTATAATTTTAATAATAGGTGTTTTTATGCTTTTTTGTGATAAGTTTATAATTGAAAATAACTTGGTTAAATATTTAGGATTGATAATTACACTAATTTGTATTGGGATAGGAGCAAGGTCTATTATTCTTGGAAGAAGAGGCGAAAAAGAAATACTTAAAAAGAGAATAAAAGAACTGGAAGAAAAGTTAAGTCAATTAGAAAAGAAAAGCGAATAAAGGTATAATTCTCATAATACACTTATGGAAATGATAGAAAAAGTGAGGGAAAATTTTGTTAAAAAAGTTTTAAGAGTAATTGGAATTTTACTACTTTTTATAATATTTAATTTGTGGTATTCTGGAAAATTATCAGAGTTGTATAAAATTTTTCAAAGTCCAAAACTACAAGCATTTACAATTGTTCTTCTTGCTATATTAATTGAAGGATTTCCTTTCATTCTTATCGGTTCTTTAATTTCCGGAACTATTGAAGTTTTAATTCCTGAAGAAAAATTTAAAAAATTATTTCCCAAAAATAGATTTA
>CAZCUO010000008.1:0-3906 GCA_964502135.1 uncultured bacterium | reverse complement strand
AGTTTTGGAAAGGGTTTTGGTGGGAATAATCAAAATTATTCTCGACTTGCTTATGGTGTTTATATTTGTCATCCTGGTAGTAATCTTTGGTACTATGCAAGAGGTAAAGCATTATATTGTCCAAGTGAAAAAAGAGTTTTTACATATTCTTCTTATGCTTTAAATATGTGGCTTTCTGGAAGTGTTGGTGATGCGACTTATGGAAAATACTGTAGGAAAATAACAAGTATAAGAAATCCCTCAATTACAATTTGGGTTACTGATAATGGAAGATATGACCAGTTTGCAATAACTTATTTTTATGCTCCACCAACATATACATATCCTGCTTACAATTATTTTAGACATGTTAATCAGACATGTAATATTTTATATGTGGATGGTCACGCAGAAGCAAAAACCAAAATGGATCTTGGTTTGCCACAAGGAGGTTCTACTTCTGTTCCATTAAGAAAGGGATTTGCAGGAGAAGGAAGTTTAGGGGCTTATTAAAAAATAGATTTTAAAATAGGAGGAATATATGAAGAAAGTGTTAACATTTTTATTATTTTTGTCTTTTATATGTTTTGGAGAGAGTAAACTGGTTTTTTATTTATCATTTGATAAAGAAGAAGCAAAGGATGAGGTAAAAAATATAGTTGGGGAATTAAAGGGAGGTAAATTTGTAGAAGGGAAGATTGGGAAAGGAATATATTTTGATGGAAAGGAGAGAGAAACAGAGTGTATATTTTTTAAAGATTTAGCAAAGGATAGATTTTTTCAGGATTTTGAAGGAGGACCATTTACAATAAGTGTATGGATAAAACCTGATTCAACAAAAGAATATAATAAACAGCAAGAAATTTTAAATACAGCAGGAGATATAGGACCTGGCTGGCGACTAACATATACATGGAGGATGATAATTTTTAGAAGTGGAACTGGAAAAAGGGATGAAACTGGGAAAGGTGAATACTGGGAAGTTAAGACAAATCCTGCTATAGATAAAGTAAATCTTGACCAATGGAATCATGTAGTAGTTGTAAGGAATGAAGAAGGGATTTTATCTTTATATTTAAATGGTAAAAAAGTTGCAGAAAGTGAAAAGAAATTTGATATAATAAGTTCTAATTTTGGATTAACAGTTGGTTCTTATAGAGGTGGTTATGCTTATGGATTTAAAGGAGTTATTGATGAGATTAAGATATATAAGGGTGCATTAAGTCCAGAAGAAATTTTAAATGAATATAAAGGAGAGGAAGAAAAAAAAATTAAACTTGATGGAAAACTTGATGAAGATATATGGAAAAACGCAAAAACATTTAAAAACTTCTATTCAATAAATACAAACAATTTAGCACCAGTCCAGACAAAAGTTCTATTTAATTATGATACTGATAACCTATATTTTGCATTTATATGTGATGAACCAAATATTGAAAAACTTAAAAATGAGATAAAAGAGAATTCTTTAAAGGTATATAGAGATGATAGTGTTGAGATAATGATAGATGCTGATAATAACAAAGGAGATTATTACCATTTTTTATTTAATGCAACTGGATATTATGGAGTTGAATTCAGGACACAGAGTGGATTTGTTGGTTCAGAAATAAAGGATTTTAAACTATATACAGGTTCAAATATAGAAAAGGATAAATGGATAGTTGAAATTGTTATTCCATATTCTTCTTTAACACTTGAAAGAATAAAAAATGATATATCATTAAATTTTGCAAGAAATAGAAGAGTTGATTTACCCTCAATACAGGAAAGTTCAATAGGAGAAAAAGGTCAATATCATAATCCATTTACTTTTGTTCCTATAAAACTTGAAAATGTTGATTTATCCTTATATGCGGTTGAGATGAAGGATATAGATGTAATAGATACAGAGAAAAAGGATGAGAAAATAAATGTGAAACTGAAAGGAAATATAAAAAATCTTACAAATAAAGAAAGAGAACTTGAAATAGAAATATATGAGGAGAAATTAGGTGTCTTAGGAAAAACGAAATTACAGATTTTACCTGAAAAAGAAAGAGAAATTCTTTTAAATATAATTGTTCCAGAACCAAAAGAATACAAATTTGGAATAGATATAAAGGATAAAAGCAAAAAAATTTATAGTTATATGTTTCCCAAAAAGATTTCATATATTCCAATTTCAATTGAATTATTAAAGCCATTTTATAGAAACTCAATATATTCAACACAGAAAATAGATGAAATAATATTAAATGTGAAAGTTGGATTAAAAGATGATGAGATAAAAGGACTTGATGAGGAAATTTTAATTATAGATAAAGACGGAAAACAAATAGCAAAAAAATCAATAAAAGCAGAAAAAGAAGCAGATATTAAATTAAAAATACCAGAAATAAAAGAAGGAGAATATAAAATAGTTGGAAGATTAAGAAAGGGAGAAAATGTAATTTATGAAACAAGTGTTCCATTGTATAAATTGCCAAAACCAAAAGGAAATGAGGTATATATAGATGAAAATTTAAATCTTGTATTAAATGGAAAACCAATTTTACCGATAATATGGTGGGGTGGTTCTCCTTTTGAGGAAATAGCAAAAACAGGAGCAGATGGAATAATTGTTGGAGTAGGAGACCTTGATAAATTAAAAGAATTAAATTTATATGGAGAAGTAATGCTTTTATGGGGTTCTGAACAGAAAAAATATTTTGAAGGGAAAGAAACATTATCAGAAGAAGCAATAAAGGTAATAACAGAAAAGGTAAATTCAATTAAAGACCATCCAGCATTTTTATTTTATTATTTAACAGATGAACCAGAAGGAAGAAATGTGAGTCCTAATGTTTTAAAAGAAGCATACCAACTTATAAAAAAACTTGACCCATACCATCCTATTCAAATAACAAATAATACAGTAAAAGGAATAGAAACATATATAGAATGTGCTGATTTATTTTTTCCAGACCCTTATGTCTGCCCACTTATTGATGGTAGTTTAACAAGGCCTATGACTTATATAATTTCTTTTATGGAACAGATTAAGAAAGCAGGAAAAAATAAAAAATTTGTTGGTATAACTCCTCAAGTATTTGATTATGGAAAAGTATATGCAAGTAGGCCTCCATATTCAACAAGAAATAACAGAGTTCCAACATTTGTAGAAGAAAGGTGTATGAATTATCTTGCAATTGTTTATGGAGCAAAAGGGTTTAATTATTATGTATATGGTAAAAAAGACCCAAATCACTGGGGAGCAGTTAACTTTCCTGATTTAAATATAGGAATGCCATATTTGATAAAAGAGAAAAAATCATTAAGTGATATTATATTGCTCGGTAAGGATATAAAAGAAGAAGTTAAAATTGATGAGAAAAAAATTCATTATACTGTAAAAGAATTTAAAGGGAAAAAATATATAATATGTGTAAATGTTGAGCCAGTTGAATTAAATGTTGAAATAAAAGTTCCTGAAAATATCAAAAAATTAAAGGTTATATCAGAAAAAAGAATTGTTGAAGTTAAGGATGGCAAGTTTTCTGACAGGTTTTTACCATATGAGGTTCATATATATACAGATGATTTAAATTTTAAGGATGTAATAGATTTGAAAAAAGTAGAGGAAGAAATTAAAAAAGAAGGTGGCTGGTATTCATATCAATAAAAAGATGAGATATTTTAAAATTGGCTCTTTTAAAACAGACATAACTCCTCCTGTTGGATACTTACTTGCTGGACATACTGCAAGAAATAAGCCATCAAAAAAAATTCATGACCCTTTATATTTAAAATGTGTTTCAATTTCAAATGGAAATGAAACTGTTTTTATAATTACTTCTGACTTAATAGGTTTTTCTCCTGAATTTGTAAAATCTGTTAAAGATGAAATTTATAAAAAACTTAAAATAAATCCTTCAAAAATTCTAATAACTGCTTCTCATCCTC
>CAZCUO010000007.1:0-33370 GCA_964502135.1 uncultured bacterium | reverse complement strand
CAGATGTTCCTATGCCAAAAAGTCCAGTTCTTGAAAAACTTGCAATTCCCGATGTAGAAAGAATCTGTAAAGCAGTCAAATCAATATTATAGAACTTTTGTGAACCTCCGAAGTTCACAAGTATTTGATAGTCAAGGATTTAGGTATTTATTTTGATAATAGGGTAATTTTTGACAAAATATGAACATTTATTATAATTTTGAAAAATGGATGAAATGTTATCATATAAGGATTATTTAAATCTTCTTGAAAAGTGGGTGGTTTCTGCAAAAAAATATCTTTATATTCCACCTGAAAGACCAGACCTTATTTGTTATGGAACAGGATATAGTGACAATTGGTCAGTCCAGACGCATCTTAAGGCATTTGCTGTATTTGCTGTGCTTTTTTCAATTCCTGAATTAGATAAAAATAAAATAGGCATGAGTTCAGAAGAATTAAGGGAAATTTCTTTAAAAATGTTAAGATTTTCTCTTGAATCTCATATAGAAGGAAATTATTATTGTTTTGATGGTAAAAAATGGGGACATACATGGATTAGTGTGCTTGGTTTAGAAAGAGCAATGCATGGTATTGACGCAATAAAAGATTATCTTACAGATTCAGATAAAATTTTGTTAAGAAAAGTAATGATTTCGGAAAGTGATTGGCTTGTGGATGATTATTATCGGAGTTGTCCAGAAGAAAAAGGTAAAATTCAAGCAGGTCTTGTTAAAAATAATGACCCTGAAAGCAATATCTGGAATGGAGCGTTTCTTTTAAGAACATCCTTTATGTACCCTGATGCACCAAGAGTTAATGAATATGTTAACAAGGGTATTGCATTTCTTATTAATGGTATTTCAATATCTTCAGACGCAGTTTCAAATGAGATTGTGAATGGAAAACCTGTTTCAGAGTGGTATATTGGAAGTAATTTTTTTGATACTTTTGCTTTGAATCATCATGGTTATTTAAATGTTGGTTATATGGTAATATGCCTTTCAAATATTGCTATTTTACATTTTTCATATAAACTTGCTGGATTAACTTGTCCAGATTTTGTATATAGACATGTTAAAGAACTCTGGAATGTTTTAAAACTTTTTATTTTTCCAGATGGTAGATTATGTAGAATAGGAGGAGATACAAGGATTCGTTATTGTTATTGTCAGGATTATATTATTCCTGTTTTACTTTTGATATTAGACCTTTATGGAGATGAAGATTGTGAAAAATTTGAAAAAGGTTGGCTTGAAATTCTCCGTAAAGAATTTTTATATAATGAAGATGGTTCTTTTCTTTCTAAACGCTTAAAATGTCTTTCAGAAGTTTCTCCTTTATATTATACACGCCTTGAATCAGATAGAGCAGTAACACTTTCAATGGGTGCATACTGGCGCAGATTTTTGAAAATTGGTTCAGGTGCTATAAAAAAGAAAAAAGAAAAATATTATCAAAAATCTTGGTATGATGAATATCATGGTGTTTGTTTTAATCGTGGAAAAAATAGAATAGTTTCTTTTTGCTGGTTATCTGCACAACCTCCTCAGGGATTATGTGTTCCTCTTAATAAAAGTGAT
The DNA here is from genome assembly GCA_964502135.1 of uncultured bacterium. Taxonomy (GTDB): domain Bacteria; phylum Ratteibacteria; class UBA8468; order B48-G9; family JAFGKM01; genus JAMWDI01. The sequence continues at coordinate 31,808 of CAZCUO010000007.1, read as the reverse complement.
ATGGCAGAATGGAGATGGAATTGTTCAGGGATGGCTATAGGTTTAGGAAGATTGAATTATCATAAAATATTGAATCATAAAGAATTTGTTTTTGAAGGAGGTTTTATTACATGGGGTTCTACTGAAATATGGTCTGATGGCTTTCTTGCAGAAGGGCAGAAAGCAGAAATTATAGGTAAACACGATTTAGTTTTTACTGCTTTGCCTGATGATGCGACTGTTTTAATAATGCAAAAGTGTGTTGCTCCAAACCGTATATTCCTTAAAGAAATAAAGGGATTGTTATACAATGTTCCTAATGATATATTCAATGATAATGTTCGTAATTACTATTCAGAAAAAATTAATTATAAATTAGAAGGCAACAAAAGTAAGGAAGAAATTATTGATATTTATTCACGTTGGTTAAATATTGATAATGTTCTTAGTATAATTGGAGTTTACGGCTCTGATTACTTTAACATATATAGACCTGGAAGAAGACAGATAGGATTAATGTTATCTCAGTATGAAGGTAAAGTTATTGAAACAGGTCTTTGGGTTGATGAAATATGTTATCCATATAAAAAGGGTGTCTTTTCTGTAAATCCAAATACAGTATTATTTGATATTGGTTGTGTTATAATAACAGGACTATCTGCTAAAGATACAGCAAAGTATGTAGAAAAAAATGTATATGTCCCTGAAATAACTCCCTTTTTTGAAGATATTAGAATAATAATGGTAAAAGGTATGGATAATAAATGGTATCTACAGGTTGCTAATTTTTCTGAAAAAGAACTTTCATTTACTATCTCTCTTAAAAATATAAAAAATGCTAACTCTTTGACTATGAATACTGACTTCTCACTGAAACCATTTGGAATAAATTTGCTTATGAAAAATAAACATGTAGAAATTTTCGTTCTTGATTTTTAAAATGGCGGTGAAGATTACCAAAAAATAGAGGGGATTATATACTACCCCCTTTCCCACCTCGTAGGTGGGCACTGGAGATTGTTGAGGGAGAAAGGATTTAAAAGTAGTTAAAAAATTTGAATAGATATTGAATTTATTGTAAAATAAAAGCAAGTTTTTTGAATATTAGAGATGTGTTAAAATGAAGTAAGGAGGTTTTTATGATAAAAGAAATTATTATGCCTAAACTTGGTGAAACAATGGAAGAGGGTTATCTCATTTCGTGGAGAAAAAAAGAAGGAGATAAAGTTGAAAAAGGTGAAATTTTATTTGAAGTTATGAGTGATAAGACAAATTTTGAAGTTGAAAGTCCTTATTCAGGTTATTTAAGAAAAATTCTATTTCAACCATCTGACCAACCAATACCTGTTACAACTGTAATTGCTTATTTAACAGATACTCCTGATGAACCAGTAGAAATTCAAGAAAAAGAAGAGGTAAAGAGTGAAGAGAAAAAAGAAGAACCTGTAATTGAAACAAAAAAAGAAATTAAGGAAGAAAGAGAGGAAAGAATAAAAATAAGTCCTATTGCAAGAAAATTGGCAGAAGAATACAAAATAGATATAACGAAAATAAAAGGGACTGGACCAGATGGTAGGATTGAAAAAAAGGATGTTGTTGAATATATTGAAAAAATTAAAGATGAAGAAAAAATAGAAAAAAAAGAAGAATTTGAGTTAGAATATGAAGTTATAAAATGGACTCCATTAAGAAAAATAATAGCACAACGACTTACAGAAAGCAAAACAACTATTCCACATTACTATTTCCAAGGCAAGATTATAGTTGATGAAATTTTAAAAATAAAAGAAATAAAAGAAAAAGAAGGAATAAAACTTACAGTAACAGATTTTTTAATATATTTTTCTGCAAAAGCAATTGAGGAATTCCCCCTTATAGGAGCAGCAATTGTAAATGATGAAATAAGAATTTATAAGGATGTTGATATTGGGCTTGCAATAAGTATTTCAGAAGGACTTGTAGTTGGTTCAATAAAAAAAGTAAATAAGAAAACAATTTTGGAAATTTCTAAAGAAAGAAGTCAACTTGTAGAAAGAGCAAGAAATGGTAAATTAACTCAAGAGGATACCAAAGGAACAAATTTTGTGATCTCAAATCTTGGTATGTATGAAATTGAAAATTTCTACCCTATTATAAATCCACCTGGAGTTGCAATTATGGGTGTTGGAAAAATAGATAAAGGTATTTTTGTTGAAAATAATCAAATAGTCATTAAAAATTATATGTATGTCTCTTTTTCTTTTGACCACAGAATTATTGATGGTGTTTATGCTGCAAATTTTTATAAAAGATTAAAAGAGTTTATTGAAAATCCATCAATTTTATTATTCAAAAATGTTTGAGAGAATAAAGGAAGATATTAAAGTTGTATTTGAAAGAGATCCTGCAGCAAGGAATGTATTTGAGGTTATAACAAGTTATCCGGGACTTCATGCTATATGGCTACATAGAATTTCTCATTTTTTATGGAAAAAGGGAGCCAAAACACTTGCCAGAATAATATCTCATATAAATAGATGTTTAACAGGCATAGAAATACATCCAGGAGCAAAAATAGGAAGAAGATTTTTTATTGACCATGGGATGGGAGTTGTAATTGGTGAAACAGCAGAAATAGGGGATGATGTTTTGATGTATCAGGGAGTAGTCCTTGGTGGAACTTCATTGAGAAAAGAGAAAAGGCATCCAACAATTGGAAATAATGTAGTTATTGGTGCAGGAGCAATTTTACTTGGACCAATTAAGGTTGGAGATGGTGCAAAAATAGGTGCTGGAAGTGTAGTCATTAGAGATGTTCCAGAAGGAACTACTGTTGTTGGAGTTCCTGCAAGAATTGTAGAAAAAAGGGAAAAGAAAATTGACCTTGATCATGATAAACTTCCTGATCCAATTTTAAAAGTTTTGCATTTAATAATTGAAGAAATAGAGGAAATTAAAAAAAAGATTGAAGAAATTGGTAAATTTGAAGATTTTAAGTTAAAATTTGATGAGTATTTTGAAGAAAAGAAGAAGGAAATTATGGAAATTTTAGAAGGGGGTTCAAAATGAAGTTTGATAAAATAATTGCAATTTTAATTTTATTTTTAATCTCATATATTGAACCGTATACTGTATATCACACTGTTAAAAAGGGAGAAAATCTTTACATAATTGGGAAAAAATATGGAAAAAATCCTGAAGAAATTAAAAAAATCAATAACCTTAAATCCACAATTATTTATCCTGGACAGAAACTTATAGTTGGAATAAAAGAAGAAAAAGTAGCGAGTAGGAAAAAGGAGAAGGAATTAATAAAAAATGAAAAATTAATAAGCGAAAAGAGTGAAAATTTAATAAAAGAATATTATATCGTAAAGAAAGGAGATACATTAAGTAAAATTTCAAAAAAGTTTGGTGTGCCGATTGAACAATTAAAAAAATTAAATGGACTTAAAAATTCAAAATTAATGATTGGACAGAAACTTATTGTCAGAGTAAAGAAAATAGATGAGTTTGAAAATATAAAAACAAAGAGAGATATAAATTTTGATGAGATAAAACCAATCGTAGATGTTTCTAAAAAGACATATTATAAGGTTTGCGAGGGAGATACAATTGAATCAATAAGTGAAAAATTTCAGATTGAACCAGAAAAATTATTAAGTGCAAATTTAATAAAAAGGGAAGATTTAAAAGTTGGGCAGGTTCTTGTAATACCACCTAAAGAGTTAATTGAAGATAAAACAGAAAAAGAGACAGTTCTTGAAAAAAGAAGTGATTTGAGAACAAAAATAGTAGAAGAAGCCTTAAACTTTCTTGGTTCAAAATATAGATTTGGAGGAGAGAGTAAAACAGGTCTTGATTGTTCAGCATTAACGCGCCTTGTTTATAAAGTCATAGGTATTAATCTTCCAAATACTGCTTCCTCACAATTTGAAAATGGTGTTCCTATTAAAAAGGAAGAAGCATTGCCAGGAGACCTTGTGTTCTTTAAAAGAGGAGGTAGGATAGGACATGTAGGAATCTATTTAGGTAATGACTTATTTGTTCATGCAAGTTTTACATTAAAAAGAGTTGTTATTGGTTCATTAAGTGATAGATATTTCAAAGAAAGATTTGCTGGTTTTAGAAGGTATTTATTTGATGAAAATGAAGAGTTATTTTTTGTTAAAGGGTTAGAAAATGTTGATAAGAAATAATGGGTGCAGATATATGGAGTTTTTGTGGAATGGCTATAAATGTCTTTTTTTAGAAAATGAATTAATAAGAGTTGAAATATTGGTTGATAAAGGAACAGATATAGTTGAATTTTTATATAAACCATATGATATAGATTTTATGTGGAGAAGTCCAATACCTTTGTATCCTCAATCAAAATTAATTCAAACTGCTCCAACAAAAATAGGAAGTTTTATTGATTATTATCCAGGAGGCTGGCAAGAAATTTTCCCAAATGGTGGATTAATTTGTGAATATAAAGGAGCAATTATTGGACTTCATGGAGAAGTTTCACTTTTACCATGGAATTATAAGGTGATTGAAGATAGTGAAAAAACTGTTTCAATAAAATTTAGTGTTTATACATATAGAACTCCTTTTTATCTTGAAAAAGTAATAACAATTAAAAGTGGATTACCTTATATAGAAATAGAGGAAGAGGTTTTTAATCTTGCTGGAGAGGAAATAGATTTTATTTGGGGACATCATCCAGCATTTGGAAAACCTTTTCTTTCTGAAAACTGTATTATAAAAATTAAAGGCGGAAAATTAAAAGTTGTTCCTGGAGATGGAAAGTCATTTACAAATTTAAAACAAGGTGAAGGAAAATGGCCTTTTGTTGAAGGAATTAATGGGAAATTCGTTGACATTAGTAAAGTTCCTTCTGAAAATGATAATGTTTCAGATATTATTTTTATATCAGATATTGAAGAAGGATACTATGAAATTATAAATGAAAAATTGAAAATAGGATTTTTTATGGAATTCCCAAAGGAAATTTTTAAATATATTTGGTTTTGGAGAATTGCAAAAGGAAGTTATAACTATCCATGGTGGGGAAGAAATTACAATATTGCTCTTGAACCATTTTCAAGTTTGCCAAATTTGAGTGAAGCAATAAAAAGGAATGACCAGTTAAAACTTAAAGAAAATAGTTCATTAAAGTGTAAATTAAAAGCAGGAGTAAAAATTATATAAAAAAAGAAAGTTTATCTAACCCAGAAGGCCTTGGATTTAGTTCTAAAAATATTACTTTAATATTCTTACCATCTGTTTCAATCAAAATATCCATTCCTCCAATTTTAAGTTTTTCATTAAATCCTTTATTAAATAGATAAAAAATTTTTTTAACTTCTGAAACAATCTCTTTTTTATGCTCATCTTTTAAAAAAAATCTCTCAAAATCCTTACCTTTTCTAAAAAATAAATTATTTTCAATATTTTTAAAATCTACAATTTTACCACCTTTTAATGGAGAACTAAAAGGCATATCCCAACTTTTGCTTAATTCAACAAAACAACAATTAGAATAAATTTTTCTTCTCCATTGAAATACAAAAAATCTGAAGACAACATCTCTAAAACCATATTCCTTTTCATCTTTTTTAAAATAACAAAGATTACCCCTTTTTTCCTTTATGATTACAGGTTGTTCTGGTAAAATTGTATAAATTGTTTCTTTTAATAAATCAAATTTTTCAATTATTTCCCTTTTTGTAAAAAAATATATTTGTTTTCCTTCTGTTTCAGAATTTGCCTGAACATAAAATTCTTCAATATTTTTTTCTGTAATAAATTTCATAATTTTCTCTTTAATCAATTTCCTTTCTTTAAATCCAATTAAAATTGAATCAGGAACATTTATATTTGATTTTTTCAATTTTACGAGTGTTTTATATTTATTTGCAGCAAAATTTGAAGGATAAAATGGATTAAGTTGTTTTATTTTAAATTTTTTTAAGTACTTTGATATTTTTTTATGATTTTCTTTCTCAAATAGTGGGTTTAAAGATAAAATTATAGATGTATGGAAGAAATCCCAAGTTGGAAAATTAATTTTAAAAATTTCAAATTTATCATTAATCCCTAAAATAAGGTTTTCAATTCTATTTCCCAGCCATTTACCTGCATAAAAATTTAAAGGGAGAGATTCTTTTTCAGAAAATAATTTTAAAAAAGAAAGCGCCCTTTCTATGTACTCACAATCAAATTCATAAATTATTAATAAGTTTTTCAATTTTTTCTTTATAAATTTTCCCTCTTTCAGCAAGACAACTAAATATAATAAATACCCCCTCGCCTTTTCTTTCAGGTGGCAATCTATCATTATGGGGTCTCCATAAACCTGCTCCGGGATTGGGTTCTATTTTGCATATAATTAAACTTGGTACCTCTTTACCATTTTCATCATATATTTTTCTTGGATTACCATTTTCATCAAAATAAGGAATTAAGATAGGCTTTTTATTTTTGTCAATTCTTGGTATCTCTTTACCATTTTCGTCATATATTTTTACTTTTGTGGGATATCCATTTTTATCATAAAGTGGTATAAGTTTGCCTTCTTTTTCATTATAAACATATCTAAGATTGTCAAACTCATCAACTAAAAATAAAGGCATATAATCACCCATTTCATAAGGAATCCCAGTTATTGGAAAACCTGTAAAATCTTCAAATATTTCTTCATATTTTACTTTATCCTTAAATTCTGGATGTATTTTTAAATATTCTTCAAGTATAAATTTCCAATTGGACTCAATATATTTTTGCTGATATTCCAAACTCTTATAGACTGCTTTTGTTATTTGTTCTCTTAAAGTTTTTCTATATTTTGGATTTATAATATCATCTGTATATTCGTATAAAAGACCGCCTTGACCCACATTTGCAATACCTCTTGTGCTTATAACAGTTATGTGATGTGAAATTTTATATCCGTCCTTTCCTAAAACTACAATTTGTCTGAAATAGGAATATAAAGGTGTTTTTGGTTCTCTATCAATTAAAACAGGAATTCCTATTTTTGCAAACCTTTCAACAACATCTTCAAGAAATTCTCTTGTATAAAGTTGTCTTACTCTTGAGGGTATTACTTCTTGAATTACTGCATTATCTGTTAGAGAGATTTCATATACAAGTTCTGCTAGTTTATTAATATTATTTTCAATAATTTTACCATTTTCCCTAACAGGTAATATCATTGATTTTCTTCCACCAGATTCTTTTTCACATTTAACAATAATTGTGTCATATTTTCGGGATAAAATAAGTATCTTTTCTCTTATTTTATCTTTTGCTTTTTCTTTTAACTTTTCAGTATCTTCCATGTACCAGTTTATTTGTTCAGGAACTTTAACACCAGAGCCTTTAAGCATTTTAGGTAGTTCACATTTTAAATGTGTGGCTGCTTCCCATATAAGAGGTTGTATTATAGGAATTTTGAAGTAATCTATTTCTGGTCTTAATGGATGAGTAAAATGGAAGAAAATAGAATGAACTAAAACAGGTTTTTTAAATTTAACGAATATGAAATCTGATTTATATGCAGAAATATTTTTATATTTATTTCTCAAATTTTCCAATTCTTCATTAGATGGATATATCATTCCTTCTGTTATCTTTAATAATTTAAGTCCATTTACTTCTTCTTTTATTGGAAAGGCAGATATGAAAAGATTAATTGAATTTTTAGCAAATTTAGGACCTTGCTGAAGTGCAACAGGAACAGTTGTATTTCCATAAGGATAAATAATAACAACATTAATTCTCTCATCAGTTTTTAAATCTTCTGGTTCAACATCTACAAATATTTCTGGATACCCAAAACCTTCATATTTTAAAACAACAACATCTCTCAATCTTGCATAATGAAACCAAAATATTTCTTCAAAAGTTTCACCTTTTATTCCCATACCATTTTTACCTTCAAGAATATTGCCTATATAAAGGTCTTTATATTCTTCACTGAAATTTTTAAGTTCTGTTTTTTCACAAATAAGATATCTTAAATATCTGTATAAATACTGATGATATTGGTATGCAAATTTAAATTTCAAACTTCTTTCAAGTTTTTCAAAATATGGTGACCTTTCTTTATAAAAATGATATGGTAAGTAATCAAATATGTGACTATTTATTGTTCTATCAAAGAATTTTGCTATTTGAGAATTATATTCATTTTCATCCCAACAATTTAATGTAAGTTCAACAAGAAAAGAAATATCTAAGAGTTCAAGAATTGAAAGAATTTTTTCATAAAATTTTAAGTCATTTTCTCTTATTACAGCAAAATTAGCAATAGATTTAGTTAATTCAATATAATCTTCTTCTCTAATTTCTCCTGATTCAAAAAATTTATCAAGTAATCCTGAAATACTTTCTTTAAATTCTTTTCCTAAATTATCAACAAATTTTTCAATACAAAATCTTGTGATTTTAAGAAATTTCCCAAAATTTTCTGGTTGTATCAATTCTTCAGGTTTTCCAAGAATATTTTTGGCTTCCTCATTTATTTTTTCTATAGTTAAATTTTTAAGATAAGATATATCAAATTTCTTATATTCTTCTAATTTCCTTCTCAAATTTTTAATCTTTTCATACTCTCTTTTTCTTTCTTCCCATCTTTTAAGTGCTTGTGTCTGTATTTCTGCTGCTTTTAATGAACCCGCAAGCCCTGTGCTTATTTCTTCATATTTCTCTTTTATTTCAGGAATAAATAAAGGTCTAAAATATTTTTCAACAATAAAATCAACTTCCTTTTTCTTAAATCCATTTTTGCCATATCCAAGTTTATTCAATTTTTCTTCAAAATTTTTTCTTAATTGATTTAATTCTTCTGTTGTATATTTACCATTTAATAGAAAGATTCCACCAAAAATTAACCACTTACCAAAATCAATATAATCAAAACTTTTTTCTTTGGCGAGTGAAACAAATGAGAGTGTATAATATTTATCTTTTAAACTCCATGTATTTATTCTTTTTGACTGATGTTCTTCTGAAATTGCTTGTTCAACCTTATTTTCTTTCAAAATATAATTTCTTATTTCATTTAGAATATCTTTAATTCCACTTTTATTACCTTCCATTAGTAAATTTAAAAATTTTTCACTCAGATATTTTTCAATCTCCATTTCCTTTCTCCAATTTTCAATTGTTTCTTCTCCTATTCCAAGACAACCATAAACCGCTTTTTCTTCAATAGCAAAAAGTTCCTTTACCTTTCTTCTGCAATTAGGATTATTATATGAAAAAGATGGTCTCCTTGCTCCTGAAGTTCCATCGGCAAAAACGAGTGCACTATAAGGTCTTTCTTTTTTGATTAAGTATATAAATTCTGGAAGATTATCTATAAGGTTAAGTAATTCTGGATCTGGTATTCCAAGGTCAACAAAATCAACACCTCTAACTGCAATTCTATATGAAGAAAATGGGCCTCTTTTGTCAATCACCAAAAGATGAATTTTCCCTTTCAAATCATTATAGATTTTCTCAATTTCTTCATAACTTCTTTCCCTTATCCCAACCCATTTTTTTATGTCACCTCCATATACAATACAATTTGTTTTTATTAAATTATCATCAAGTCCAATCTTATACAGATAATTTAGAACTTGATTTTTTATTTCTTCAAGTCCAGAATTTGGAACATGATTAAGAATATCTGAACCTGTACATCTTCCAACTATTCTAATATCGGCAGGTGGAACAAAATTTTTAAAAATTTCTTTTATCAACTTACGACCTTCAGGATCTATATCAAGCAAAATATGTTTTTCTGCTACTAAACTATATATTTCAAGTTTTCTACATCCAGCACTAAATCTTACATCTGAAACAGGAATTAATCTTCCATCTTCTATTTCACTTTCTTTATAACTAACATCCATAACACCTATTAATTCATCATCATTAACAATATATTTGTTTTTCTTTCTCGCTTTTCTAATAAGGTCATAAATCAATTTTACTTTTCTAAAAGGACCTATTCTATTGATTTCCTCAAGTCCTTGTGCCTTTTTATTAACCCAATAAGTTAATTTAAACTCATTTATTCTTTCTTCTTCTCCTTCTGGTATTACAATCCCCATCTTTTCTAAAGTTGTTGCAATTTGAGGTAATCTTGATAAATATGTTGGTTGGCCAAAAATTTTAAAGTATTCAGGATATTTTGAATACAAATAGGATAAAGCTTTCCCTTCCCAATCAACTTCAAGTTCGTAATCATATCTAAAAGAAAGAATTTTTCTCATATCTTCTACAACTGCAGAATGTAATTTTTCTGGAATACCAAATGAATTTAAAATTTTGCTTGAAGTTTCTTTATCAACAGCAGAAATTATTATTGCATAAAGTAAACTAAATTCTTTAGGAACACAAAAACCACCATATGTTTCACCCGATGGTAAAACAAGTCTATCTCCCCTCATATTCCATTGATTTCTGAAAAATTCAAACTCTCCAAATCTAAGAGTATCAAGATTTATTCCTGCTGTTAATGAAAGATAAAAAACACCACCTCTTGAAAAGAAATTTTCTCCAACTTTTAAAAATTCTGCAATTCTTGTTGATGGGATAATAGTCGGACCAGCAATATTATAAAGAGAATAAAGTGACTTACCCTTTAATGCTGAATAATTATCAATACCACCAACCCATTTAGGAATATCTCTAACTGAATAAACCTCTTTTGCACCAAGATCAACCCTACTTGGAGTATAAAGAAGGTTATATTTTTTATATGCACCCTTTGCTTCATATCTATAAATTGGTTTGTTTAGTTCTTCAAGTAATCCCTCTTCAACAATAATTTTTCTTTGGGCATTAATTTTTGAATAAACAGGATGCAAATAATTTTTCATAAACTCATCAACCTCTTTCTTTAAATTATATTTTTCTATTAATTTTTGTCTTAATTCTTTTAATAGTTCTGCTTCTTGTTCACTCATTCTGTTTGAATTCAACTTTTCAATAATTTCAGGATTTAATTCTTTCAGTATTTCTTCTGGTTCTTTTACATTAAAGTTTTTATCATCTATATTTTCTCCTTCTTTCATTAATAAAACTATAAGTTTTGATACCTCCTTTCCTATTTCAGGATAGGCCATAAGCAATTTTATAATACCATTTGAAATATTTTTCTCGTCAAACTTGTAAATTTCACTCTCAAGATTATTTTCTTTTATAATTTTTTCCCCTACTTTAACAATATTTTCTTTCCATATCTTCATTCTCTCTTCAACTTTCCAAAGTAGATTTTTTCTTTTAAGAACATTATAAAGAAGCATGCTTTCTTCAAGCCAATTTTTAACATTAAATTCTGTTTCACCTGGACCAAGGGTGGTTAAAACATGAACTGATGGAAGATCTCTTCTGGGTCTATCAACATTTTTATAATATTCTTCAATCATTTCTTCAACATTATATTTTTTAGCAATTCCTTCAAGAATATTTTTTAATGGAACTTTTTTATCAAATTTCTCAAAAATTTCTCCAATAATATCTCTTTTTTCTTTTATAATTTTTCTTAAAGCATCAAACCTCAAAATATTTTCTCTTTCGCAAATTCTTCCAATTTCCTCCACTAAATTCTCATATGTTTTCTCAATAAGTGCTGCACAAATAGAAACTTCTTTTTCTAAATTTCTATTTTTTATTTTTTGGATTAAATCTTCTTCATCCTTATAAGTAATTTTTAAAAGAGTTGATATAATTTCTCTTGCAAGTTGTATATTTTCAGTTTTCATTACATCATTAATATTTTCCGCCCAATTTTCTGCATTAATTCTATACATCTCCTCAAGTATATTTCTTTGAACATAAGGTTTAAATTTATAGGAACCATTTTCTGGAATGATTTCATAAGAAGCATAAGCAGGAAGAGCTTCTATCCAATCATCACAAATTTTTAACCAGTTTTTCATTCCACTTGTTACATAAATATTTTCTCCACCTTCACTTAGAAGTTCTTCAATATGAGGGTCTTCGCCAAAGAAAGGATCCATAAGTTCATTTAAAACACCCATAAAAATTGCATCTATTGGGAAGATTCTTTGAAAGAAAATCATATAAACTGGTGGTTTTCCTTTTTCCTTTTCAACTCTTTCTTTAATTTTAAGAATATTTTTTCTTAGATCATCAATTACTTTTCTGTCGTTTTCATAAATTATATCTTTTAATTTCCCTTCATTATATTTTTGGATTAACTTTACTTCATAATCAATCAAATCCTTTTCAAATTTTTTAAGTATACCTATAATTTGTGATTTTGAAATTTCTTTTTCCTCAATTATAAACTCAATTTCACTCAATTCAGTAGATAGGTAATCAGGCATAAATTTAAGAGAATTTACTTTATTTTTAATTTTATCTAAAAATGGCTTTATTATTTTAGAAGGTATGAGTTTAGAATTTGCAAGAAGTAAAGCATCAATATAAAAAGCCCGACTAAATCTTCCACAGACAATTCTCCTTTTTTCCTTACTTGCTCTTAAACTTATTTTTTTAGAACACTCTATATCCTGATTATCATCATATGTTTCATTTATAACTTCATAAATTTTATTTCTTAATTGTTCAAGGTCTCTTTCTGTTTCTATGATTTTTTTAACCCTTTCCCTATCATAAGAAATACCGAATATCTTTCTCGCAAGAAGCCAACTTGCTCCTTTTTTTCTTCTCAATAAATCTTCTTTTTCATATGAAAGAAATTCAATATACCAATTACCTTTTTCAACATCTTTGAGTAAATTTTTTATTTTTTCCTTCTTTTCAATTGGAAATTTTTCATATATTGAAAGAAGTTTCAATAATTCCTCTTTGTTTTCTGTTTTTAACAATGAACTGACAAAATTTTTTATTTCCATTTTATCCCTCCTAATTTGTTATAACTTCAACACCATTTGTTGATTCACAAACAAAAGATGAAAATGGTAATTTTTTTATTTTATAATATTTTTTGTCAAGAATTTCCATAACTTCTTCTACTTTCTTTTCTTCAACAAGAATAACAACACATCCACCAAGACCAGCTCCAGTAATCTTGGCCCCTATAACTCCTTTTATATTTTTAACAAGGTCAACTATATAATCAACTTCCTCTACGCTACATCTATATGCACCTGGTTGATAATAAATTTCTCCCCTTTTATCTTTTTTTTCACAGAAATATATTAATTTTTTCAAGTATTCATCTGATACTCTATAATTCCATTTTCTCTTTTTCCCATTTTTAAGAAATTTCACTACCCTATCCCCATCATGAGAAATAAACATAAGTTTACCAAACTCTTTAATTTTTTTTTGCTTTAATAAATCTCCACAAATATCAGACCTTCTGCATTCACTAATTCCATAAAGTAAGACATCTCTAATATTATATCCGTTTTCTGGTTGACGATGAGTTTCAAATAATCTATCAAGATCCTCATCTGGTAATAGATTGTATATTTCTTCTCTTTTTAAATTTTCAGGCAAATTTAATAACATTTCATAAATTTTTTTCGCACTTCCAATATTTTCCTCATTTATATCTCTTATATATTTCAGTTTTTCACTCCACTGTGGAAATTTCTTTTTTATCAATTTTAATCCTATTTCATAAGTTGCCACTCTCTCATTAAATATATCTTTTGCATTTGCTGATTTTTTTGCTTCTATAAGTGAATTACAACAGATTACTTTATAATTTTCTAAAAAAGGTATATAATCAACAATAAATGGAAAAAATCTCATATGAGTAATATAGCCTTTCTTTCCAAGGATCATTGATGCATGGTCTCCACTTCCACCTCTCGTGCCCACATACCATTCTGCCTCTCCACACATCTCGGGCAATTCCTCTTTTTTAATCGGTAAATTAAACAGTTTAATAATAGAAAACATAGTAGCAACAACGACTGCAGAAGAAGAACTTAAACCTGCACCTATTGGAATATCTCCATAAAAGAAAAGATTCAAGCCAGTATTTACACTCTCAGGGAATCTATTATAAAGATATAAAAAGCCCGCTTTTATATAATTTACCCAATCTCCCGGAACAATTTTTACTTTTCTTATAAATTCTGTCCAGACAACTCCACATTTTTCCATTTCCTCTTCAATATTAAATATTCTCTCTGGATATTTTTCCTCCTCAATATCATAAATGTAAACTTTTTTATCCTTTCTTTTCCCAGCAAAACAATATAAATTTTTGTTAATTGCAATTGTATTTATAAAACCACCTCTGTGTTCAACATGAGTGCCAAGCAAATTTATTCTTCCTGGTACTCTTACTAAAATTACCTCTTCATCACCAATTTTTTCAATATATTTTTTTCCAAGTTCTTTTAATTCCTTTTTTTCTATTTTTTTAATATAATCAGAAACCTTCATTTTATACTCCCGAATATGCATTAAAACCACCATCAACTGGGATGACTGTACCTGTTATAAAAGAAGATGCATCAGAAGCAAGAAATATACATATTCCTATAAGTTCTTCTGGTTTTCCAAATCTTCCCATTGGCGTATGTAAAATTATTGATTTTCCTCTTTCTGTTAAATCTCCTTTTTCATCAATAAGTAAATATCTATTTTGCTCTGTTAAGAAAAAACCAGGAGCAATTGCATTTACTCTTAACTTTTTATTATATTCCAATGCAAAATGAACTGCAAGCCATTGAGTAAAATTACTTACTGCTGCTTTTGCTGCTGAATAACCAAAAATTTTTGTTAATGGTCTAAAAGCATTCATTGAAGAAATATTTATGATTGAACCACCATTTTCATTTTTAACCATATATTTTCCAAATATCTGACATGGTAATATAGCACCTCCAAAAAGATTTAAAGCAACTACCTTTTCAATGGCAGATAATGGAATGTCAAAAAATGAAACATCCTTTGATGTTGTAGCTTCTTTTATATTTCCACCTGCTGCATTTACAAGTATATCAATTTTTCTATATTTTCTAAATATTTTTTCAGCAACTTCTTCAATTTTATTTATATCAAAAACATCAAGATATTCTCCTTCACACTCTATCCCGAGTTGTCTTAATTTTTCTGTTATCTCATCAAGATTTTTCCTTCCACATATTATAATTTTACTTCCAGCAAAACCAAGTCCTTTTGCAATTTCAGAACCAAGCATTCCAGTTCCACCTATAACCACAGCAACTTTATTTTTTAATGAAAAAATTTCTTCAACAAAACTCATATTTTCTCCTTTTTAAATTTAAATAACATAATGGATCTTCTTCAAGATAATCACCATAAATTGAATAACAAAGTGCTCTACAACCATAACAATTCTTTATAATACAATTTTTGCATTTTCCCTTTAAATTTTCCTTATTTCTTATTTTATTTAAAATCTCTGAATTTTTCCATATAAAAGTTAATTTTTCATTCAAAAGATTGCCAATTGAAAGAGGAAATCTTCTACAAGGGAAAACATCTCCATTAGGCATAATAGCAATCCCATCTCTTCCAACAATACATTCACTTCCATAAAGATACCATTCATTATTCTCTAACTTAACCATATATCCTCTATATTCTATAATATCTTTCACATTAAATTCCAAATTACAAATACTATGAAGAAATTCTGTAATTAAAAACCATTTTTCTAAACTTATAACTTCATTTTTCAATTTTTCTCCCAAACCATATGGAATAAATCTCTCTATAATAACTCCATCAAATTTATAATTTTTTGCAAAATCAAAAATTTTATAAACCTGTTCCCAATTTTTTTCAAGTAATGTAAACATGATATATTTTTCGGTTTTTACTCTCTTTAATTTTTCACAAATTTCCAAAAATCTATCAAAATTTCTTCCTCTAAAAAATTCATAAACATTTTTCTCAAATCCTTCTGATGATATTTTTAATTTTATCATATTTTTTTCAATTTTGTAAATAAATTTATCATCAAGAAAAAAACCATTTGTAATAATTCCTATTGCTTCAAGAAATTTTGAATTTAAAATGTATTCAATAAGTTCACCAAAATTTTTATGGAGAAATGGTTCGCCACCTGTCATATCAATTACAAGTTTTTTATTTTCCTGTTTTAAAAAATCAGAAATATTTTCAAAAATATAAATTAAACTTTCTAATGGTAGGTCTTTTTCAGAAGAAAAAGTATTTTGATAGCAGTGTTTACATCTTAAATTACAATTATCTGTAATATGCCATTGAATATGAAAAGTTTCATACATTTTAATAAAATTTTATGGATTCCTTTTGGCAAGTTCTTTTATCAATTCAAGAGCAATTATATTTTTCTGTATTTGATTTGTTCCTTCATATATTTGGGTTATTTTAGCATCTCTAAACATTTTTTCAACTGGATATTCTTTCATATAACCATAGCCACCAAAAATCTGAATAGCATCTGTTGTCACTTTCATTGCAACATCTGAAGCAAAAAGTTTACACATCGCAGATTCTTTTGAAAATTCTTTCGCTCCACTATCTATCATTTTTGCTGTTTGGTAAATTAAACATCTTGCTGCTTCAATCTGAGTTGCCATATCTGCAAGCATGTGACTTACTGCCTGAAAAGAAATAATAGTTTGACCAAATTGTTTTCTTGTATGAGCATATTTCAATGCTTCTTCAAATGCACCTTGAGCAATTCCAAGTGCTTGTGCTGCAACACCAGGTCTACTTGTATCAAAATTTTTAAGTGTTATTAAAAACCCCATACCTTCTCTTCCAAGGACATTTTCTTTTGGGACTTTACAATTTTCAAAAACTAATTCTCTTGTTGCTGATGCTCTTATACCTAATTTTTTCTCTTTTTTCCCAAAATTAAATCCTTCCATCCCTTTTTCAAGTATAAAAGCAGTTGCTCCTCTTGGACCCTTTGATTTATCAGTTGCTGCAATTACAACATATATTTCTGCCTCTCCACCATTTGTTATCCATTGCTTTGTTCCATTTAAAATATAATAGTCACCTTCCTTTTTTGCAGTTGTATTTAAATTTGTTATATCACTTCCTGCATCAGGTTCTGTAACAGCAAAAGCAGCAAGTTTTTCACCTCTTGCTATAGGAGGAAGATACTTTTTCTTTTGTTCTTCATTACCAAAAAGAATAATCGGAAATGCACCCAAAGCAGTTCCAGCATAAGATAAAGCAATTCCACCACAAACTCTACTTAATTCTTCAATAACAAGACATAATTCAAAAACACCATAACCAAGTCCACCATATTCAGAAGGAACAAAAACTCCAAATAAATCTGCTTTTGCAAGTTCTTCAACTATATCCCATGGAAATATTTCATTTTCGTCATACTCTGCTCTCTTTGGTTTAATCTTTTCTTCTGCAATTTTCCTTGCAAGTTCTTTAATCATCTTCTGTTCTTCTGTTAAAAAGTATTCCATCTTTCACCCCTCAAATTTTTTTAAGACAAGGCAGACATTATGACCACCAAACCCAAAAGAATTAGATATTGCAACTTTTACATTTGCTTCTCTTGCTTTATTTGGAACATAATCTAAATCACATTCAGGGTCAGGATACTCATAATTTATAGTTGGTGGAATTATCCCTTCTTTAATTGTAAGACATGTTGAGATAAATTCAACTGCTCCTGCTGCTCCAAGTAAGTGACCTATCATTGACTTTATTGAACTTACTGGAGTTTTATATGCCTTTTCACCAAGTAATTTTTTTATTGCAAAAGTTTCGCTTTTATCATTTAAAGGAGTACTTGTTCCATGAGCATTTATATAGTCAACTTCATCTGGATTAATTTGAGCATCTTCAATAGCATATTTCATAGATAAGTAAGCACCATAGCCATCTGGGTCTGGAGCAGTTATATGATATGCATCACAACTCATTCCAGCACCAATAAATTCACAATAAATTTTTGCTCCTCTTTTTTTAGCATGTTCAAGTGATTCTAATATAACTATTCCTGCTCCTTCTCCCATTACAAAACCATCTCTTTCTTTATCAAATGGTCTGCTTGCTTTTTCTGGCTGGTCATTCCTTGTTGAGAGTGCTTTCATTGAACAAAAACCTGCAAGTCCAAGAGGAGTTATACATGATTCAGTTCCTCCTGCAATTATCACATCTGTAATTCCATTTCTTATTAAATTTAATGCCACTGCCAAAGCGTGAGCACCTGAAGCACAGGCACTAACTGTACAAAAATTTACCCCCTTAAAACCATATTGAATACTTATCTGACCTGCTGCAATATCAGGAATTAACATTGGAATTAAAAAAGGTGAAACTCTATTTGGGCCATTTTTTAAAAGTATTTCATGTTGCTGTTCTATAATTCTTAAACCACCTATTCCAGCACCTACAATAACACCAACTCTATCCTTTTGGTCTTTGTCAAACTCAATTCCACTATCTTTTATTGCTTCATCTGTTGCTTTTAAAGCAAACTGAACAAATAAATCCATTTTTCTTTTTTCTTTAGGATGAATATTTTCAAGTGAGAAATTTTTTACTTCTGCTGCAATTTTTGTATCAAATTGAGAAACATCAAATGAAGTAATTTTGCTAATTCCATTTTTACCATTAATTAAATTATTCCAACTTGTTTTTACATCATTACCTAAGGGTGTAACAAGACCAAGTCCTGTAACAACTACTCTTTTCATTGTGCCTTCTTTTTTTCTATATAGTCAATAGCGTCCTTAATTGTTTTTATTTTTTCAGCATCTTCATCTGGAATTTCAAGATTAAATTTTTCTTCAAATTCCATAACAAGTTCAACTGTATCAAGTGAATCAGCACCAAGGTCTTCAACAAATGCAGATTCTTCTGTCACACTATTAGGGTCTACACTTAACTTTTCAACAACAATCTCTTTAACAATTTTTGCTATTTCTTCTCTTGTCATAACTCCCTCCTTTCTTTTACATTACAAGTCCTCCATCTATTCTAAAAATCTGTCCAGTTATATAATTTGCTTTTTCAGATGCTAAAAAATATACAAGTTCTGCTACTTCTTCAGGCCTTCCAAATCTTCCAAGAGGAATCCTTTTCAGCATTTCTTCTTTTACTTTTTCTGGTAAATTTTCTGTCATCTTTGTTATTATATATCCAGGTGCTACTGCGTTAACATTTATTCCTGCCCTTGCAAATTCTTTAGCACATGTTTTTGTCAATGCAATAAGCCCTGCTTTTGAAGCCGAATAATTTGCTTGTCCAATATTTCCAATTTCTCCTATTATTGATGATATATTTATAATTTTGCCACTCTTTTGTTTAAACATAATCTGTCCTATTATTTTACAACAAAAAAAGGCACCCTTCAAATTCACATTCAACACCTCATCCCATTCATTTTCACTCATTCTAAAAATTATTTTATCTTTTGTTATTCCAGCATTATTTATTAAGACATCTACCCTACCCCATTTTTCAATTATTTCTTTACATCCCTCTTCAACTTCGTTTTCTTTCGTTATGTCTATCATTCTTGAAATAATTTCTATACCTTTTTCTTTTAACTTGTTTTCAAATTCATTATCAATAGAAATATCCCATAAAACAAGTTTTGCATAATCATCTCCAAATTTATTTGCGAGTGCTCTACCTATTCCACCAAAAGCCCCTGTTATAAGAACAACTTTATCTTTAAACATTATTTCCTCCTTCTAAAAATTTTAAAAAATCGCTAAGAGTTTGTGGATTTTCAATATTAAATGATGGGATATGTGGTACAATTGTCTCTATAAGTTTTTTTAATACATTTTTAGGTCCAACCTCAACAAAACAATCAGTGCCATCATTAACCATATTTTCTATTATTTCAACCCATCTAACAGGAGAATATAATTGTTTCAAAATATTTTCCTTTATTTCATTTCTATCAATTACTTTTTTTGCAGAAAAATTCATATAAACTGGAATTTTTGCATCTTTAAAATCTATTTTCTCAATCTCATTTTTTAATATTTCTGACGCCTCTTTCATAAATTTTGTATGGAATGGACCACTTACCTTTAAAAAAATGCTTTTTATTTTCCTTTCTTTAAGGTAGTCAGAGAGTTTTTCAAGTTCATATTTTTTCCCTCCAATAACTATCTGAGTATATGAGTTTATATTAGAAATTTCAACATCAAAATTTTTAATAATTTTTTCAAGGTCATTAATATTAACTCCTACAACTGCAATTAAACTTCCATCAACTTTTTGAGAAATTTCATCCATTATTTCAGCCCTTTTTTTGACAATGTAAAAACCTTCTTCTATTGTAAAAACTCCACTAGCACATAAAGCAGTAAATTCTCCTAAACTATGACCTGCAAATGAAAAAGGAACTATATCTGTTTTTTCTTTGAAATATTTCCAACAGATTAAACTTGTTCCAAAAACTGCTGGTTGACATATTAATGTTCTTGTCAAATCTTCAATTGGTCCATTAAAAATTTTTTCTTTTAATGGTAAATTAGTAATTTTTTCTCCTATTTCAATTATTTCTATATACTTTTTATTTTCCTCTAAAATTTCTTTCCCCATACCAACATATTGAGATGCCTGACCAGGAAAAACAATTCCAAATTTCATTTTATCCACCTTATTAAATTTGAAGCCCATGTTAAACCAGCACCAAATGCAACAGTAATAATTAAATCACCTTTTTTTATCTTCCCTTCTTTCACCGCTTCATCAAGAGCAATAGGAACACATGAAGCAGACATATTTCCATACTTCTCAATATTAATAAAAAACTTTTCAATTGAAATTCCAAGTTTTTCAGCCACACCTGCTATAATTCTTAAATTTGCTTGATGAGGTATAACAATTGATATATCTTCTTTTCTTAGATTATTTCTTTTTAAAATTTTTTCAACCGCTTCTGCCATTGTATAAATCGCAATTTTAAAAAGTGTAGAACCTTCCATTTTCATAAAATTTTCCCTATTTTCAATTGTTTCAAAACTTGATTGTTTTAAAGTACCACCAGCAGGAGTAAACAATAAATTACCATAATTACCATTTGAAGAAAGAAAAGAATCAATTATACCATCTTCTTCTGAATAAGAAACAACAGCAGCCCCTGCTCCATCACCAAGCAAAACACATGTGCTTCTATCTGTATAATCAGTTAATCTACTCATACACTCAGATGCAATAACAAGTCCTTTTTTATATCCACATCCATTTATTAAACCTCTTGCTATTTCAAGACCATATATAAAACCTGAACATGCTGCTTGAAAATCAAAACATGGAATATTTTTAAGGCCAAGTTTTTTCTGAATTATACAGGATGTTGAAGGGAAATACATATCGGGTGTTATTGTTGCGCATATTATAAATTCTATCTCTTCCTTTTTTATTTTTGCGTCTTCTATTGCTCTTAAAGATGCTTCATATCCCAAATCAGAAGACGCTTTATTTTTAGGACAAATTCTCCTTTCTTTTATTCCTGTTCTTGTTATTATCCATTCGTCACTTGTATCAACCATCATTTCCATATCTCTATTTGTTAATTTTAATTCTGGTAGATATGAACCAGTCCCAATTATTGCAACTCCCATTTCGTTTCCTTTATTTTTTCAATTAGATTAGATTTTACAATTTTTTCACCAAGTTTAATTGCATTATAAATTGCTCTTGGTGAACTTCTTCCATGACTTATTATTACATTTCCATTAACACCGAGTAATACACCACCTCCATATTCAGAGTAATCTGCTTTTTTTGAAAAATTCCTTAAATTTTTACTTATTAAAAGTAAACCAAATTTACCAATCAAATTTTTCCTTATTTCCTGCATTAATATCGTTCTAAAAGACCTTGTTATTCCCTCTGAAGTTTTTAAAACAACATTTCCTGTAAATCCATCTGTAATAATAACATCTGCTTTGCCAGAGAATATTTCATGTCCTTCTATATTTCCTATAAAATTTATTCTTTTTTCTTCTTTTAAAAGTTTATATGTTTGTTTTCTTAATTCATCTCCTTTCGTTTCTTCTTCACCCACATTTAAAAGAGCAATTTTGGGTTTTTCAATATTAAAAACGATTTGTGAATATAATGAACCAAGAAAAGCAGATTGAAATAAATGAATTGGTTTTGGATTTATATTTGCACCAGCATCTATAAAAATAGTTACTCCTCCAGTTATATTAGGGAAAAGGACTGCTATTGAAGGTCTATCTATTCCTTCTATCATCCCGAGTTCAGAAATTGCATAAGAAACAAAAGCAGAAGTGTTGCCTGCACTTAAAGAAAAATCAACTTTTTTTTCTTTCAATAGATTTATCGCAATTCTCATAGATGTATTTCTTTTTAATAAAGTTGTTGAGACCTTTTCATTCATTGAAACAAAATCATCACAATCAATTATTTCAATAAAATCCATTTTTCCTTTAATTAATCTATTTATTTTTTCTTTACTCCCTATCAGAAAAATCTTTAAATTGTCCTCATTCTTTATAAAATAACAACTTTTTACTGGAGAGATGGGAGCATTATCCCCACCCATAGCATCTATAGCAACTTTTACGATATTCATTTTCTACTTCCAACTTTTATAACTTCACTACCCTTATAGTATCCGCAGACATTACAAGCAAAATGAGGAATTTTTAAAGAACCACAATTTGGACATTTGCTTAAAGGGACATTTCTTATTTTCTTTGTTGCTCTTCTTTTTCTGCTTCTACTTTTTGAGTGTTTTCTTTTAGGATTTGGCATCTTTACCTCCTTTAAATTTTTCTTTTAATGCAATTTCAACATTTTTTGGAACAAAACAAGACACATTTCCACCAAGTTTTGCTATTTCTTTTACAATTGAAGAACTTATATAAAAATATTCTTCCCTTGGCATTAAAAATATCGTTTCTATTTCTTTATATAATTTTCTATTCACAAGAACCATCTGAAATTCATAATCAAAATCACTTATAGCCCTTAAACCTCTTATAACTACATTTAAATTTTTACTCCTCAAATAATCAACAAGTAATCCATCAAAACTGTCAACCTCAACCCTTTCATTATCTTTAAATACCTCTTTTATAAGTCGTATTCTTTCTGAAAGTGAAAATAAAAAATTTTTTCTTGGAAAATTACTGACAGCAACAATCACTTTCTCAAAAATTTTTAGACTTCTTTCAATAACATCTATATGGCCATTAGTAATAGGATCAAATGTTCCAGGATAAACACCTATTTTCTTCATTTTATTCTCCTTAAGTAAGTCAAACCAGTTTTTCCATATTTCTTTTCCTTAATAATTTCAAAACCCTCAACAATTGGAATTTTTCTTTTAAATTCATGTTCTATAACCAAAATTCCATTTTTCTTTAAAATATTTAATTTTACTATTTTTTCCATTATCCTTTCAAGTTTTGAAACAGGAAAATCGTAAGGTGGATCGCTTATAATCAAATCATATTTCAAGTTTTCAAGTTTTTCAATTTCATATTCACAATCTCCTTTTAAAATCTCACATTTTTTTTCAAGTTTTAAATTTTCAATGTTTTCCTTTATTATCTCAATACATCTTTTTTCTTTCTCAATAAATATAACCTTTTTGGCTCCATGGCTTAATGCTTCTATACCAAGTATTCCACAACCAGCAAATAATTCTATTACTTTTTTATTAACTATCCATGCTCTTAAAGTATCAAAAATTGCCTCTCTAACAATATCCTTTGTTGGCCTAATATCTTTATCCTTAATAAATTTTAATTTTCTTCCTTTATAGAGACCACTTATAACTTTCATAATTTAATTTTTGAAGAACTTCTTTTTAACCAGTCAATAACAATTGATGATGCAATATATATAGAAGAATATGTTCCCAAAATAAAGCCGAAAATCAAACAAAATGAAAATGTTTTTAAAGTTTCTCCACCAAAAAAGAAGATGGTAAAGGCAACAAAAAGAGTGGTAAGAATTGTCAAAATTGTTCTTGTTAATGTTTCATTAATGCTTTTGTTGAATATTGTTATATAATCTGTGCTTCTTGTTTTTCTTAAATTTTCTCTAATTCTGTCATAAATAATAACTGTATCATTTACAGAATAACCAGCAATTGTAAGTAAAGCAGCAATCACCATACCATCTATTTGCTTTCCAGTTAAAACCAAAATTGAAATTACTGCCAATATATCATGAAAAATAGCAATTGTTGCTCCAATAGCAAATTTAATTTCAAATCTAAAAGTAAGGTATATTAAAATACCTATAAGTCCAATTAAAAATGCCTTTATTGCTTTTTTTCTTAAACTTATACTCATTGAAGGCGAAATGATTGATTTACCTTTTATCGTAAATGTATCACCAAATTTTTCTTTTAATTTTTCAATTACAATATCACTTGTTTTTTGTGGTAATCTAATTATAAAATTTTTACCTTCTGTTCCAAGTTCCTGAACTGTAAATGAACCAATTTTTATTTCTCCAATAATATTTCTTAAATTAACCACATCTGTTTTTTGGGTAAATTCTACATTAAGTAAATCACCTCCAACAAAATCAATACCAAAATTTTTCTCTCCTTTAATAAAAAGAAGAATTAATCCAGAAATTATTAATAAACTTGAAAAAACATAGCATATCTTTCTTTTCCCAAGAAAATCAAAATTTGGATTTTTTATAATTTCCATTTTTATATCCTTAGTTTCTCTATTTTTCTATTTATTATTATCCAGTCAACTATTGCTTTTGAAACGTAAACTGCTGTGAATAGATTTGCTATAATTCCAATACTCAATGTTAAACCAAAACCTTTTATTGGCCCTTCTCCTAACATAAAAAGAACAAGACCTGTAATTAAAGTTGTTATATTTGAATCAATTATTGCGGTCCATGCTCTATGATAACCTGCATCAACACTTGCTTTTGGTGACTTTCCTGCTTTCAACTCTTCCCTTATTCTCTCAAAAATTAAAATATTTGCATCAACTGCCATTCCACATGTTAAAGCAATACCAGCAATTCCTGGAAGTGTAAAAACTCCTTTAATTCCAGCCATTATCCCAAGCAAAATTAAAATATTGAGAAAAAGTGTAAAATCAGCAAGGAGACCAAAATAAAGATAATAAAAAATTATAAATATCACAACTATTATTGCTCCATAAAGTGATGCTTTAAATCCTTTTTGTATATATTCCTTTCCAAGTGTTGGACCAATTACTTCCTGATAAATAATATTCATTTTTGCAGGTAAGGCACCTGACCTTAAAACAATTGCAAGTTCTCTCGCTTCTTGCAAAGTAAATTTTCCTGTTATAACTGCTTTACCTTCTGGAATTCTTTCTTTTATTACTGGGGCACTTTTTATAACACCATCAAGAACAATAGCAAGTCGTCTTCCTATATTTTTTCCTGTTACTTCTTCAAAAATTTTAGCACCTTCTTTATCAAGAACTAAATTTACATCCGGAAAACCTGTTCTATCATAACCCACATAAGCATCAACTATATACTTACCTGTTAATTCTGGTTCCTTCTTTAATAATAATGGCTGTGTTTCTCTATAAATCCCCCTTTCATCCTTTTCTTTTAAGTATAATAACTCACAATCTTCTGGAATATTACCATTTAATGCCTGCCTTAAAAGATTCTCATCATCAATGACAAGTTTAAATTCAAGTAAAGCAGTTTTACCTATTATTTCAATTGCCTTTTCAGGTTCTTTTACTCCAGGAAGATCTACTATTATTCTATCTGTTCCTTCTTTTTGAATCACTGGCTCTGTTACACCAAGAGCATCTACTCTATTTCTAATAATTTCAAGGGCTCTCTCAGTTAAATCAGAAAGTGATTTTTCTTCAACGCCTTCTTTTTCTATTTCAAGAACAACATGAATTCCACCTTGTAAGTCAAGACCCTTTTTTAATTTTTTTTCTGGTGGATAAATTAAATAAAAGCATATTCCTATAACAAGTATAATAATTCCAAATTTTACATAAAATTGTGTCTTCATTTATACACCTCTTTTGGTTCAAAAATTTTTTCTCTAAAAATTTTAAATTCCCCGTTCTCAAATTTTCTAAAAAAACATGAATAATATCCCTCATGACATGCTCCACCCTTTTGTTCCACCTTAAAAAGTAATGTATCTCCATCGCAATCAATATATATTTCTTTAACAAATTGAAAATTCCCAGATTCTTCTCCCTTTAACCATAGTTTTTTTCTACTTCTACTATAATAATGCATTTTCCCTGTTTTTAATGTTTTTTCAATTGCTTCTTTATTCATATATGCAACCATCAAAACTTCACCTTTTTCATCTTGAACAACAGCAACAACAAGCCCTTTTTCATCAAATTTAATTAATTCATAAATTTTTTCCATTTTACCAAAAATTTTATAATATTAAAACATGAAAAAACAGAATAAGAATATCATAAAAAAGAGATTATGGCAAATTTTATTGAAAATTTCAATTGGAGAAACGAAAAGTTATTCTGAGATAAGTAAAGAAATGGGTATGGGGAAACAGACAAGATACATAGCAAAATTATTAAAAGAAAATCCATATCCAATATCAATTCCCTGCCATAGGGTAATTTATAAAAACGGTAAAATTGGAAAATATATTTATGGAAGTGAATTTAAAAAATTTCTTCTTGAATGGGAAAGGTTATTTAAAAGTTAAATTCTTCTTTAATTAAATCTTCCATACCATATAAACCGGATTCTTTTTTACTTATAAATTTCGCACTTTTTAAAGCACCAAGAGCAAATGATTCTCTATTATAACATCTATGAGAAATTTCTATAATTTCTCCCTTCCCCCCAAAATAAACATAATGTTCACCAACAATATCTCCAATTCTCAAAGAGTGCATCCCTATTTCTTCAAATTTTCTTTCTCCTTCAATACCACTTCTTCCATATTTTAAAACATCATCTATTTTTAAATTTCTTTCATTACAAATTATCTCAGCAATTTTTTTTGCGGTTCCACTCGGTGCATCTTTTTTAAAATGATGGTGTATTTCTTCAATTTCAACTTCATAATTTTTCAATAGTTTAGAAGAATATCTGATTATTTCAAAAAAAAGATTAACTCCTAAACTCATATTTGGCGAAAGAAAAACAGGGATGTATTTACTAATTTCTTTAATCTCATCCAATTGTTCTTTTTTAAAACCAGTTGTACCAATAACAATTTTCCCATTTTTCTCTTTGACACACTTTATAAATTCCATAGTTGCGCAAGGAGTTGTAAAATCAATTACTACATCTTTTTCTTCAAGTAAATTTTCTAAATTATCAAAGATTTTAACTTTATCCTTTATTTTACTTCCAACAAGGGGATGTCCTTTTATCTCAACTCCTCCTTTTACAAAAAAATCACTATCATTTAAAGCCAGTTCAATTATTAAACTTCCCATCCTTCCACAAGCACCACAAACAATCAAATTTATATTTTCCATTTTTAAACTCCTTCTTTCACCCTTTTTATTTTTGCACCAAGAGAACTAAGTTTATTTTCAAATTTTTCATATCCCCTATCAAGATGGTAAATTCTTGAAATTTCAGTTATTCCTTCTGCAACAAGTCCTGCAAGAACAAGTGCTGCGCTTGCTCTTAAATCAGAAGCCATTACTTTTGCCCCTTTTAAAGATTTAACACCCTTAATAATTGCTTTAGAACCATCAAGAGTTATTTCTGCACCAAGACGATTTAATTCTCCAACATGTATAAATCTTTCAGGAAATACCTTTTCTGTTATTAAACTTATCCCATCCGCAATTGTCAAAAAACTCATCATTTGTGCCTGAAGGTCTGTTGGGAATCCTGGATAGGGTAATGTTGTAATTTCAACTGCTTTCCATACATCTTTTGGAATGGTCTCAATATAATCATCCCCATATAATATTTCAAGTCCTGCCTCTTCTAATTTATCAAAGAGTGCTAAAAGATGCTCTGGAATAACTCCCTTTATCTTTATTCTACTTTTTGTAATATATCCTGCAAGAATATAAGTTCCTGCTTCAATTCTATCAGGAATAATCGTATATTCAGTTCCTTTTAAACTTTTAACTCCTTCAACCCTTATTAAATGTGAACCTTCGCCATAAATTTTTGCTCCCATTTTCTTAAGAAAATTTGCAAGGTCAACAATTTCTGGTTCACAGGCAGCAAATTCTATAATGGTTTGTCCTTCTGCTAAAGTGGCTGCACATAATATATTTGCAGTAGCGAGAACACTTGAACCAAAATTTCCTCCGAGAAAAATTTTACTCCCTTTGAGTTTATCAACTTTACCGACAATATATCCATCCTCATTTTCTATCTCTGCACCAAGTTTTTTTAGTCCTTTTATATGTAAATCAATAGGTCTTGGACCTATAACACATCCTCCAGGCATTGAAAATCTTGCTTTTTTATACTTTGCAAGAAGTGGCCCAAGAAGACATATTGAACCTCTCATAGTGCTTACAAATTCATAAGGAGCAGTAAAGTGATATATTCCAGAGGGGTCTATTTCAAGAGTATTATTATCAAATTTTGTTTTTGCACCAAGAAAATTTAATATTTTTATCATTGTTTGAACATCTTTCAAATCTGGAACATTATGAATTATTGATTTCCCTTCTCCCATTATACTTGCTGCAATTATAGGTAATGAAGCATTTTTTGAACCTGAAATATGCACTTCTCCTTCAAGTTTATATCCGCCTTCAATCACAAATTTTTCCATTTTTTCTCCCTTTTGTTTTATCTTATTTTAATAAAAAATCAATTATAGTCAAAATTTCTTATCTATTTCATAGTTTTTTAAATATTGCTATTCTCTCTATGCCAGAATAATCACTCAAAAAATCCAAAATTTCAATTCTATTCAAACTCATATTTTCTATCATTTCTTTTTGACCTTTTCCGATTTCTAAAATTAAAAATCCATTTTTTCTTAGAAAATAAAATGCTTTGTTAAGAATTTTTTTAATTATTTTTAAGCCATCTTTACCTGCAATAAGTGCTTTTTTAGGTTCATTTTTAACTTCTTTTGATAAATTTTTATATTCAGTTTCACTTACATAAGGAGGATTACTCACAATAATATCAAAAATTTCATCTATATTTGAAAAAATATTTGAATACTTAAATTCAACCTTTCCTTTTACACCATTTAAAATAGCATTTTCTTCTGCAAGTCTGAGTGCTTTTTTTGATATGTCTGTTCCTTTAATATAACAATTTTTTATATTTTTTGCAAGACAAATTGCAATGTTTCCACATCCAGTTCCAATATCAAGAATTTTCACTTTTTCTGGGTAAAAATTTTCCATATATATTTGTATTATTTTCTCAACAAGCAATTCTGTTTCAGGTCTTGGAATAAAAACACCTTTTTCAATTTTAAACTCACTATCAAAAAAATTGACTTTTTTTGTAATATATTGAATTGGAAAACCTTTTCTTCTTTTTTCAATCAGTTTAAAAAATTTACTAACAAAACTTCTGTCAACCTTTAACTTGTCAGTATAAATCCTATATCTATCAATTCCTAACAAAAAAGAAAGTAAAATTTCAACTTCTAATTGTGGAGATTCAATTTTATTTTTTTTTAAGATTTCTGTTCCAATTTTTAACAGGTCAATTACTTCCACAATTTGACTATTCTTGCTGTGCTTTTGCCAAAGAGGAAATAACCTTTTGGGCAGTGCTTTTAATTTCTGAATATTCACTTTCTTCTGCAAGAAATTCAAGTAAATTTTTTATACTTTCATCTGGATTCTCTTTTATATAATCACCAAGAACCTCTACAATATTTTTTCTTAAATAAATTTCTTCATTAATATCGCCTTGTGGGAAATTTTCTTTTAATCTTTTGACCATCTCATTTATATTTCTATATTCACCAAGTTTTCCAAGTGCTATATAGTAATACATCCTCAACCCAGGAACTCCGAATTCTTTCCACGCTTTTTTAATAATAGGCAAAGCGCTTTTATCTCTCATATCACCAAGAATATTTATTAATTTTATTGCAAAAATTATTTCATTTTTTTCTTCATCTGTTTGTCTTTGAGAATATGTAACTTCTGGCATAACCTCAAAGGTAGGTCCGAGTCCTCCAGGTGGTCCAAATTCAGGTCCTCTTGGTTGAATTTCAATTACTCTTGCTGTGGAACCCAATCCTGAAATATCTAATTTTCTCTCTTTAAGTGCAAGTAATTCTTCATATTTTCTTTTTTTAACACTCAATTCTTCAATTTGTCTATTTATCTTTTCTATCTCCTCATTATTTTGTTTTATTTTATCTTCAAGTTTCCTTTTCTCTTCAATCAATTTTTTAACCTCTTTTTCAGATAGGACTTTTCCCCCAAATAAAGGAGAAGGTTGAAAACCTCCTGGTGGCATCATCTCTGGAAATGCTCCTGGTCCCATCTCCGGAGAAGCTCCAAGTAGATTATCAATCTGGCTTTTCTTATTATTCAAATCTTGCAATTCACTACTTAATGTAATTCTTTTAGCGGTTAAGTCATCTATTTGCTGATTTATTTGTTGAATATTTTTCCTTGCCTCTTCTCTTTCTTTTTCTCTAAAACTTACCATTTGGGATAATGTTTCTTTTAATTCATTGATTACTTTTTCTGTTCTCAAATTTCCTATTGCATCAAGTGCAACAATCCTTAATTCAAATAACTCTTTTTCATCCTTTATTATTTCCAACAAAGCATTAATGACTTCCGGATTATTAACCTTTCCTGAGGCAATTATCAAATTTCTCTTAATTTCTGGGCTTGATTCCTCTTGCATAATTTGAAGTATATCTTCAATAACTTCTGCAATTTCTGAAGTAGAATATCCAATAAGTAAATTAGATGAAGAAATTCTTACATTTTCAATTCCAAACTTTATCCTTTTTACTAATGTTTTAATAGGGGTTTTTTGCTCTTTTGGAAATTCTTGTTGAAAAGTTTCAATTCCAGGAATTCCAGGAATTTCTGGAAGGCCTCCTTCTCCGGGCATCTGGGCACTTTCTTTTTGAATTTGTTTTTTTTCCTCCTCTTTTCTCTTTTTTTCTTCAATTTCAAGTTTTTCCCACTTTTTTGCTATTTCTATTTCATTTACTTTATTTTCTATCTCTTTTTTCAACTTTTCTGCATTTCTTCCATACATTGATAATGGAGAAATTTTAATCACTTTTTCTAAAGATTCAATTGCTTCTTTATTTTTATTCTGAGATAGATAAACAAGTGCAAGAGTATAATGATAAGATTGTTTTTCTGGACTTATTTCTATGGCTTTTTGTAAATTTAAAATTGCTTTTTGCGTATCTCCGCTTCTAAAATATGCTTCTCCAATATAATAATAAATATCAGAATTTTCGGGAGATTTTCTTCTTGCTTCTTCAAGTATTTCAATAGATTTTTTATAATCACCCGTTTTAAAATATAAAACCCCCTCATTTATTAAATCCACTACTTCCTTTCCATAACTCGTTAAAAATATTAAAAAAATTGATAAAATTACTTTTCTCATTTCTTAACCCCTTTATAAAAATAATACCTTACAATTTCCTAATTTGTCAAATATTAAATTTGCAAGTTTTCGCCTATTCTTTAAAATTAAATTTTACAGTTTTTCTTGCCTTTCTATTTTATTATGCCAGATATAACCTTTAAAACCTGAGAAAAATTTCTTTTTGTAGATTATGACTTGAAATTAAACAACCTTATAAAGTAATTCTTCAGCGTTTAAATTCCTCTTTGGCAGATTGCAACAAGGGGTTATATGAAATTGATTGAAGTAGTAGATTATGTTTAAATTCCTCTTTGGCAGATTGCAACAAAAAATTGAAATTGACTTAAAAATCTTGACAGACATGTTTAAATTCCTCTTTGGCAGATTGCAACAAAATATTTGAGAATTTTAATTGTTAATCTTTTCTT
>CAZCUO010000006.1:0-10780 GCA_964502135.1 uncultured bacterium | reverse complement strand
ATGTATTCATAAGAATTGTTTTTTGAGGATTCAATCCAAATCCTTCAATGTAAAATTTTCTTATATAATAATTAAAACTATTTTCTCTTTCAGGGTCCATTGGATAAAATTCATCTATTTGAACAAACCAGTAATTCCTCATATCAGGTTTATTTTTATAATCAATTCCCCATGTATCTAGTTCTCTTTTAACTTCTTCCTTATCCCAGTTTTCTAAATAAAATCTTGTCCACTTTATAAAATACTCAGGAGTTTTTCCTGTAGGAAGAGAAATAACTCCATCAGGATTTAACTGTAGCCATTCAATAAATCTTAAAGCAACTATTTTTCCAAGAGAGGGGAAATTGGGAACTTCAATAACTTTTATTTTTTCATATTCATAAAGAGGCCTTTTCCCAAACTTTTCAACTGCTATTTCTTCCAGTTTTGAATTAAAGTTATATTTTTTCATAACTTAATATTTTACCATAAATTTCCATACCTAACTAATAAAACAATTATTCGGCATTTTCGTCTAAAAAGAAAAAGGAGACAAGATGAAAACTTTATTTTTAATTATTTTTCTGGCAGTTTCTTTATATGGAAGAGATTTACCAATTAATACTGAAAATTTAGAAAAGGCATTTGAATACAGTATGTCAACTGGTGGACAAACATTTCTTGTAATGTATGATGGAAAAATAATTTATGAAAAATATTCTAATGGAGGAAGTTCTGAAAAATTACAATGGCTTGCAAGTGGAAGTAAGAGTTTTGTTGGAATTGTAGCAGTAGCAGCAGTTGAAGATGGATTGATTAAACTTGATGATAGAGTTTGTGAAATTATTCACAAATGGAAAAATGATAAATTAAAATCAGAAATAACTTATAGACACCTTCTTACATTAACAAGTGGATTTGGACCTTTGAAACCAGACGATTTTAAAAATTATACTTGGGATGACTTAACTGAAAAACCATTAATTTCAAAACCAGGAGAAAAATTTAGATATGGAGGGGTCCATTTGAATATTTTTGCTTACGCATTACAATTGATATTGAAAAATGAAACATTTGAAGATTACTTAAAAAGAAGAGTCATTGAACCATTAAATATTACACTTAAATGGCTTTTAAGATGTAAAGATGGAAATCCTCAGGTTGCAGGTGGTGCTTTTATGACTGCATGGGATTGGGCAAAATTTGGAGAATTTGTAAGATTAAATGGGAAATATGGTGAAAAACAGATAATAAAAGAAGAACTAATTAAAGAATGTTTTAAAGGGTCAGATGCAAATCCATATTATGGTTTAACATGGTGGTTAAAATCAGAAAATAGGAGTTTTTATATTTCAGATATCGTTGCTTTAAACTGGAAAAAAGAAATAAGTCCCAATTATATACCTTCGGATCTTGTTGCTGCTTGTGGTGCTGGTGGCCAAAGATTATATATTATTCCTTCATTAAAACTTGTAATTGTAAGACAGGGAAATTTCCAATCAAGGAAAAAATTTATTGATTCAGAATTTCTTAAATTCATATTTGGGAATTAGTTTTTAACTCTTTTTTATTTAGTTTAGCCGGTGCGACTGGCTTTCCATCCTACCAGTCCTGCTAAACAATGCTCCTTACTCGTCGCATTAGCAGGGACTTAGTGTTTTTGCTTACTTTTTTATTATGTATTTTATCTACCTACTTTCTCTCTCTTTACCAAACTCTCACCACAAAGAACGAAAGGATATTATCTTTTTCCATATTACATCGCCTCTTTTTTCAATTTTCTTTTTTTTATTTTTAAGGTATAATAACAAAAAAGGAGTTAAAAATGTTAAAAAGAATAGTTTCAGACCCAAAAATATGTGGTGGATTTGCCTGTATAAAAGGAACAAGAGTACCGGTCTATGTTATTCTTGATTTTCTTGCAGGAGGTAATTCCATAGATGAAATTCTTAAAGAATTTCCACAATTAACAAAAGAAGACATCCTGGAAGCCATTGAATATGGTGCTTTACTTGCAAGAGAAGAATTACAGGAAATAGAATCAAAATAAAACTTATGAAATTTCTTATTGATGAAAACCTTCCCATAAGTTTGAAAGAAAAACTTTCCGAAAAAGGACATGATGTTTTTGATATAAGAGAAACAAGTAATTTGGGTATGACAGATGAAGAGATTATAAAAATTGCATCTAATCAAGGACGAATACTTATTTCTGCTAATTATAAACATTTTGGCAATATTATTATGTTCCCTCCTTCTCAATATAATGGAATAATTATTGTAAAAATGCCTAAATCCTCCATTCAAGAAGTCATTTTAAGAGTTATAAATGTTATTGATTCTTTGAGTGAAAAAGATATCAAAAATTCTACCATTATTATAGAACCTTATAGAATAAGAAAAAGAAAGTAGTTGCAAAGTAAGTTGCCATATAACAAAGAAGGGGAGATTTTGAAGAAAAATGAGGTAATTTAAAATCTAAAAATTTGGGAGGTGGGACTGGCTCCTTTCAAGTCCTGCAGTTTGTATTACCTCAGTTCCTACCTTTTCCCCTACATTTGTTTTTCTCTTGTTGCCTTAGTTTGGGCGGTGCAGGACTTGAACCTGCGACCTCTTCCTTGTGAAGGAAGCGCTCTAACCACTGAGCTAACCGCCCATATTTTTTAATTTTTCTATTTCTTCTGGTTTTATAATACCTTTTTCAGTTATAAATCCAGTTATCAAATAATTAGGAGTTACATCAAAAGCAGGATTAAAAACTTTTGTATTTTGAGGAGATATATATTTACCATTAATTTTTTTAACCTCATTCTCATTCCTTTCTTCAATTGGAATTTTACTTCCATCTTCTATATTAAAATCAAAGGTTGAGATAGGTGCTGCTATGTAAAAAGGAATTTTATGGTAATTTGCCAAAACTGCAAGTGAATATGTTCCAATTTTGTTTGCTGTATCACCATTTTTTGCTATTCTATCTGCTCCAACAATTACAATATCTATTTTCTTTCTACTCATTAAATATCCAGCCATATTATCACAAATTAAAGTATAAGGAATTTTATTTTTTTCAAGTTCCCAGCAAGTTAATCGAGCCCCTTGTAATACAGGCCTTGTTTCATCCACATATACATGAATTTTTTTACCTTTTTGTCTTGCTACATAAATTGGTGCAAGTGCTGTCCCAAATCCACTTGTAGCAAGACCTCCAGCATTGCAATGTGTAAGAATATTTGAACCATTTTTAATAAGTTTTTCACCATAAATTCCAATTTTATAACATGCATTTAAATCTTCATTATAAATATTTTCTGCCTCTTTAAGTAATTTTTTGAATAAATCTTCCTTATTTTCATTTTTAAAATTCTCAACAATTTTGTTCATCCTTTCAAGTGCATAAAAGAGATTATAAGCGGTTGGTCTTACAGTTTTTAGCAATTCAATGTCATGTTTTATTTTTTTCTTTAATTTGTCAATATCCATTTTTTTATTTTCAATAAAAGAAATTATCACTCCATATGCAGCAAAACATCCGATAAGTGGTGCTCCTCTTACTTTTAATTTTTTTATTGCATCATACACTTTTTTTACTTTATCAATTTTTAAAACAATTTCACTCTCTGGAAGTTTTGTTTGGTCAATTATGTAAATAGCCCCATCCCACCATATTGGTTTTATAGGTATTTTTTCCATTTTTAAATTATTGAATGCAAACAATCTTCTCCGACAATTTTTCTTATTTCTTCAATAAATCCTTCATCTAAATTTATTCCAAAACCTCTTGGCCTTATTTTTACTCTTTTATTTTCATCTAAAATAATATTTATAAAAATTGGGTAATCACCTTTGTATTTTAAAAATAATTCTTTAATTTTCTCAAGTTTTTCTTCTCCCATTGGTATTTTTAAATCAATTTCAATATTCTTCAAAAATTTTTCTTTCACATTGTTTATATTGGCCACATCCTCTGCTATTATTTTCGTTTCATCCTCCCTTTTAAGTTTACCCTTTACAAAAATCAAATTATTCAACCTTATTAAACTTGAAAATTCATTGAATACTTTAGGATAAAATAAAACTTTTATTTTCCCTTCAATATTTTCTATTTCAGCAATAGCCATCTTATCTCCTTCTTTTCTTGTTGTTGTCCTTTTTATATCAACAAGAATACCACCCCATACAACAATTTCATTGTTTTTAATCTTTTTAATTTTAGAAAGAGGCATTGAATAAAGTTTTATTAGAGGCAAATATTTTTCTATTGGATGCCCTGTCAAATAAATACCAAGAACCTCTTTTTCATACGATAATAATTTTGTCTGTGGCCACTCTGGAAGTGAGGTAATTACCTCATTTTTTACAGATGGAATTAATTTTTTAACTTCTTTTGTTGAAAATATTTCAAAAGGACTTTTATCTTTTGCCTTCTGTATTTTTGAACCATGTTCAATTGCATCATCTATCATTGCAAATAATTGTGAACGTGGAATTCCTAAATAATCAAAGGCACCTGATTTTACCAAACTTTCAATAACTTTTTTATTTACACACCTTAAATTGACTCTTTCACAAAAATCATAAAGAGAAACAAAATTACCACTACTTCTACTTTCAATTATTGATTTAACAGCAGCAGAGCCAACATTTTTTATTGCAGAAAGTGCAAATATTATATCATTTCCAAAAATTTTAAATTTATCATCACTCTCACAAAGGTCTGGGGGCAAAATCCATATGCCTAATCTTTCGCATTCTTCTATATATTCCACAATTTTATCCGTATCCCCTATTTCACTATTTAGCAAGGCTGTCATATATTCAAGAGGATAATTTGCTTTTAAATAGGCAGTTTGATAGGATAAGAGCGCATATCCAGCACTGTGAGATTTATTAAATCCATAACCAGCAAATTTAGATATATTTTCAAAAATTTTTTCAGCAACTCCCTTATCCACACCATTTGAAACTGCTCCCTTAACAAATTTTTCTCTCATTTTTTCCATTTCAACAGGATCTTTTTTGCTCATTGCTTTCCTTAAAACATCTGCTTCACCCATTGTAAAATTTGCCAGTTTATGTGCTATTTGCATTACCTGTTCTTGATAAAGTATCACTCCATAAGTTGATTTTAAAATTGGTTCAAGAAGTGGATGGTCATATTTTATTTTTGATGGGTCTTTTTTTCTTTCTATATATTCCTTTACCATACCGCTTTTCATTGGTCCAGGTCTAAATAAAGCAAGAACAGCAATAATATCTTCAAATTTCTGTGGTTGTATATCTTTTAGTAAATTTCTCATACCTTCACTTTCAAGTTGGAATACTCCTATTGTTTCACCTTTTGATAATAACTCATATGTTTTTTTATCATCTAAAGGAAATTCCTTAATCTCAATTTTTTTCCTTTCTTTTATTAAGTTTAAAGTATCTTCTATTACAGAAAGTGTTTTTAATCCAAGAATATCTATTTTCAAAAGTCCTATTTTTTCTACACATTCAAATTCATATTGAGTAGCAATTTCGCCATTCGGTCCTTTAAATAAAGGAGCATATTCATCAACACTTTCATCAGTTATTACAATTCCTGCTGGATGGATTGAAGCATGTCTTGCCAATCCTTCAAGTTTTAAAGAAATTTCAAATAATTGTTTTATTTTTTCGTCATTCTCTATTAAAGATTTTATTTCAGGATTAAAATTGACTTCTTCTTGTAATGTTTGACCATACTCATGTGTTATGAGTTTTGCAATTCTATCAACCTCGCTATACGGAAAACCAAGTGCTCTTCCTACATCCCTTATAACAGCTCTTGCTTGCATAGTTCCATAAGTTCCTATTTGGCAGACATTACTCTCTCCATATTTATTCTTTATATATTCAATTATTTCATTTCTCCTTCTATCACAAAAATCAATATCTACATCAGGTAAACTTATTCTCTCAGGATTTAAAAATCTCTCAAAAATAAGGTCATAATTCAAAGGATTTATTTGAGTAATATCAAGTAAATATGCCACTAAACTTCCTGCAGCAGAACCTCTTCCTGGGCCAATTCTTATATTTTTTTGTTTAGCCTCATTTACAAAATCATGTATAATCAAAAAATATCCAGAAAATCCCATTTGTTTTATAATTCTAAATTCATAAGATACTCTTTTTATTACTTCATTTTCACTTTTTTCATCAAAATTTTCCAACTCAATACCAAATTTTTCTCTTAATCCCTTTTTTATTAATTCTTCTAAATATTCATCCGCTGATTTATTTTTAGGAGTTTTAAATTTAGGGAGATGGTGTTTATCAAATTCAATGACAAGATTACATTTCTCACTTATCTCTATTGTTGAATCAATACTTTCTGGAATATCAGAAAAAAGTCTTATCATTTCTTCCGGAGTTTTAAAATATATTTGATCTGTTTGAAACCTAAATCTATTTGGCTCATCAATCTTAGATGATGTTTGAATACATAATAAAATCTCATGAACAAATGAATCTTCTTTATTCAAATAATGACAATCGTTTGTAGCAACAAGTTTTAATCCTGTTTTTTTACTCAGTTCAATCATGGATGGAATTATTTTTTTCTCTTCCTCAAGTCCCAATTTCATAATTTCAAGATAAAAATTATCCTTCCCAAATATTTCTGAATAAATTCCTGCAATTTCAAGTGCTTTTTGAAATTCATCATTCTTTAAATACCAATTTATCTCTCCATGAAGACAACCCGAAAGACATATTAAACCTTTTGAATACCGAGATAAAACTTCTTTATCAATTCTTGGTTTATAATAAAATCCTTCAAGAAAGGAGATTGTAGAAAGTTTCATTAAATTTTTATAGCCAGTTTCATTTTGTGCAAGTAAAGTAATGTGAAATGATGTAATTTTATTTTCAGGCGTTTTCTTATCAAATCTTGTTTTTGGAGCAATATACATTTCACACCCAATAATTGGTTTAATTCCATTTTCTACACAAGAGGTATAAAATTTTATAGCACCAGCCATAGTTCCATGGTCAGTAATAGCAAGAGAATTCATCCCCATTCTATGAGAAATTTTAGTAACCTGTTCAATTCTACACATTCCATCAAGCAAACTATATTCAGAATGTAAATGTAAATGAACAAATTTTTTCATTTTTATTTTTGTAATTTTTTAACAGATTGATATATTTTACCTTCAGTTTTTATACTAGGAGCAATAGCAATTTCAACAAGTTGCATTTCTTTAATATTTCTTGCTCCAAGACATGCCATTGATAATTTTAAAGCGCCTATCAAATTTTGGCTTCCATCATCTACTTTCGCAGGACCAAAAAGAATTTCCTTTAATGTTCCATAAGTTCCTACTTTAATCCTTGTTCCTCTCGGTAAATTTTCATCACTTGTAGCCATTCCCCAGTGATATCCTCTTCCAGGTGATTCAACTGCTTTAACAAGGGCCGAACCTATCATAACAGCATCAGCACCACAAGCAAATGCTTTACATATATCTCCACTTGTCACCATACCTCCATCTGTTATTATAGGAACATATCTTCCTGTTTTTTTAAAATAAAAATCCCTTGCAGCAGCACAATCAGAAGTTGCAGTTACTTGAGGCACACCAATTCCAAGCACTTCTCTTGTAGTGCATGCAGCACCTGGTCCAATACCTACAAGAACTCCTGAAACACCGGCTTCCATTAATTGATATGCAACTTCAAAAGTTACACAATTTCCAACTATAATGGGAACTTTGGCCTTTTTACAAAAAGAGTAAAGATCAAGTGGTTTATATCTTGAAGAAATATGTCTAACTGTTGTTACAGTAGATTGAACAACAAAAATATCAACTCCTGCTCCTTGTGCAATATCAAGATATCTTTCTGCATTTTGAGGTATACAACTAACAGCACATATAACATTTTCTTTTTTTATTTCTGATATTCTTTCTTCAATAAGTTCTTCTTTTACAGGTTCTTTATAAATATTCTGAATTATTTGTGTAGATTCTTCCTGAGTAGAATTGATTATTTTTTCAATAAGAGGGTAGGGGTCTTTATATCTTGTATAAATACCCATGAGATTTAAAACAGCAACTCCCCCAAATTTCCCAAAAAGCACAGCAAATTTAGGGTCTACAACTCCATCCATTGCAGCAGCAAAAATAGGTATTTTTAACCTATATGAACCTATTTCTATAGATAAATCAACTTCTTCTGGATCCAAAGTAGTATTTCCAGGGACAAGTGAAATATCATCAAAACCATAGCAAACTCTGGCTTTTCTATTTATACCTATCCACATTCCCATTTTTATCCTCCTTTCAGTTCTTTAATTACTCTATAAATGGTATATATTTGTTCTGGTTCAAGTTCTTCTGCTCTTTTTTCAATAGGGATACCATTTTCTATTAATTTTTTTTCTAAAACTTTTTTTTCTAATTTAAAAACTCTTTTAATTACATTTGTCAATTTTTTCCTTCTATAACTAAAAATAAGTGGCAGAAAGTCAAAAAATCTTTTTTCATCATTTACTTTAATTTTGGGTTTTTCTAATGGTATAATCTTAACCACCACTGAGTCAACTTTTGGTCTTGGATAGAATACGTTTTTATTTAAAGAATAACATATTTTTGTATCTGTGTAAATATATAATAGAACAGAAACAGAACTATATTGCTTACTTCCTGGTTTTGCCACAAATTTTTCTCCTACTTCCTTCTGAACTGTCAAAAGTGCAAGTTTAATTTTCTCTTTAAATTTTAAAATATGAAACAGAATTGGCATAGACAAATAATAAGGAGTATTACTAATGACTTTAACTTTTCCTTTGAAAGAATACCAGAATTCTTTCCCTGTTTGAAGAAAATC
This sequence comes from uncultured bacterium, assembly GCA_964502135.1. Lineage (GTDB taxonomy): Bacteria > Ratteibacteria > UBA8468 > B48-G9 > JAFGKM01 > JAMWDI01. The sequence goes on along the minus strand of CAZCUO010000006.1, from coordinate 1,948 downwards.
TTTTTTTATAATATGGAAATTTTTAAAATTTGAAAATCTTTCTTCAAGAATTTTACAAAAAACTTCATCTATTTCAAATCCATAATATTCTTTCACCCTTTCTACAATTCCTTCTGTCAGTGAACCTAAACCAGGTCCTATTTCAACAACTTTATCTTTTTTATTTAATTCTGCAAAGTAAAGTAGTTTATCTCTTGAATTTTTATCAATTAAAAAATGTTGTCCAAGATATTTCTTTATATTTATCCCTTCTTTTTCAATAAGTTTTTTTATTTCCTTTAAAGTAAGGAATCCCATTTTTATTTAATTAATCTTGCGGCAAATTGATAAGCACAAACGAAACTTTTACAGTTACCCTTATTTTTATATGCAATATCAAATGCTGTTCCATGACCTGGACTGGTTCTTATGAGTTTTATTCCTGCTGTAAAATTTATAAGTTTATCAAAATAAAAAGTCTTAAGTGGTATAAGTGCTTGGTCGTGATAAATTGCTATTATAAGGTCAAAATTTTTTCTATAAATTGTATCTGCTGGAAAAGGACCTTCAATTTTTATACCATTTTTCCTTAATTTTTCCACTGCTGGCTTTATAATTTCTATCTCTTCTTTTCCAATCACTCCATCTTCTCCTGCATGAGGATTCAAACCACAAATTCCTATAAGAGGATTTTTTATTTTCAATTTTTTTAAAAATTCATATCCAATTTCAACCTTTTCAACAATTAAATCTTCATTTAAAACTTCTAAAACTTTTTTTAAAGGAATATGTGTGGTTAATAATAAAACTCTATATTTATCTGCAATCATTATCATTCCATATTTTTTTTCATTCAATTTTTCTGCAAGTAGTTCTGTATGTCCTGAATATTTATAACCCGCAAGAAACCATGCTTTTTTAGAAATTGGAAGCGTTACAAGGGCGTCAATTACATTTTTTTTCCATAGAATAATCCCATTTATAACATAATTAAAAGAGGCATTTCCACATATTTTATTGTCAATACAGATAGGATAATTTTGGTCTTTTATGATTTCAGGTGAAAAAACATTTAAAAAACTTTTATCTATATCATTCTTTCTCTTTATTTTTTTTATTTTTAATTTTAAATTCAGAATTTTTAAATTTCTTTCTATTACACTTATGTCACCGATAACAAGAGGAATAACATTTTTTATTTTCTTTATTTTATTATACCCTTTTAATAAAATTTCAGGCCCTATACCTGCTGGGTCACCAATTGTAATTCCAATAATTTTTTCCATCAAAGAATTTTAATTGGTGTCATATTTTTTAATTTTTCTATGTATTCCCTATACAAAAACGCATATTTTATTTTAAAAATTTTATCTTTCGCCTCTTTATATATTTTAAATTTATCTTTTTCAAGTGGTATTTTTTCTTTAAGGTAAATAATTATCCATTTCCCTTTTAATTGAAATGGACTTGATAATTTGCCATTTTCCATATTTTCAATTACATCTAAAATCTCTTCAATAATTTCTGAACTTTTAAGTTTTACATAATCCATTTTTTTTAAATCATCTTCTTTAAATTCCTTAACAAATTTTTCGGATGCTTCTTGGCTATCAAACCATTTAAAATAAAACTCATATTCACTATATTTAGTTTCTATCTTTTTTGCCTCTTCAGCAATTTCAATAGGTGATATTTGTATTTTATTTATAATTTTTTCTCTGATAAGTCTTTTAGTTTTTATATCATTTGCAATTTGTTCTTCCAATTGAACACTATTTAATCCTACACTTTTTAAGTAATTATAAAAATCCTCAATTTTTGGAAAACTTTTTTTAATTCTTTTAATTTCATTATCTATCTCCTCTTTTTTTACTTCTATATTTTCCTTTTCAGCCCAATAAAGGAGTAATTTTTCCTCTATGAGTAAATTTAAAGATGTTGAATAATCAATATTTTCAATTTTGCTTTT
>CAZCUO010000005.1:0-5794 GCA_964502135.1 uncultured bacterium | reverse complement strand
GATTGCTTTGATAAAAGATTTTCATAATTTTTAAGAAAATTTTTAATTTTTTCTTTACCAACTACTTTTTCAAGTTCTTTAACCTGATCCTTATTTCCTATTTCAAGAACTCTTGCAATAACAAAAGGTGAATCAAATTTTTTTAACACTGAATTCCATTTATAACTCCAGAAAAGTTCTTTAAGAATTTTAAGGTTTTTGATTTTCATAATAATTTATTCTCCATTACGTCCTTTTCCATTTTTTAAATTATATTTTCTATAAGCTCGTCCCTGTTTTGAAACTGAACTCCAAGATAAGCATCATATTGGCAATCTATTACCATGATTTCACTCAAAAAATCATTTAAGGAAGAATTTTTAATATAATCACATAACCGAGTTATTTTTAAATTTTTGTATGGAGGTAATGGAACGAGAAAATCTTTTATTAATTCCATTAGTAATATTTTATTTTTTCTACTTTTTTCATCACTGCCCTTAATTTTAATTTTTTCTAAAACTTCTATCAAAGAAGTTTCTTCTATACCTAATTCTTTTACAATTTGTTTTCTTTCATGAGAAACTTTTTCACTCAATAAAACTTTTGGTATTGCTTCGATCTGATTAATTTCCCTAAATATTTCTTGAGCCTCATTTTTCTTATCCACAGAATAATATTTAATTGCTTCCAAAGCATTATTAAATTTAGTAAAATAGCGAGTAGATTTTAAATTATCTTTTGTATAAAACTGCTTTACCATCTCAATTTTTTCTTTCTCGGAAAGAACTCCGTTTTTTAAAAAACTAATAGCCTTTTCTACAATCTCACTTTCGTACACACTATCTAAACCTGAAACTTCTTTTGTAAATATATACACATTAGGATGAGAGGGATAAAATTCACCATCAGTTTTGAATCTCCTATAAATTCTACCCATTCTCTGGATAAGCACGTCTATTGGGGCCATTTCAGTTATTAAGATATCAAAGTCTATATCAAGAGAAACTTCCACAACCTGGGTAGCAATTAAAATACCTCTAAAATTTTTATTGGTAATTTTATCTTCTTTTCTGATTCTATCAATCCGCGTGAATCTCGAATGTAATAAAAGAGGAGAAAATTCTTTTAAAGAATGATATAGCTCTTGGGCCTTCTTTACTGTATTACATACAATAAGAATTTTTTTCTCTTTATCTTCCAAACTAGACATCATTTTTTTTAATTTATCTCCACTCAAAGATTCTTCTACCAGCTCTATCTTGTGTTTTTTAAGATTTGGTACCTTTTCAATGAAAAAACAATATTCAATTTTGCTTTTAATAAATTCGGGCAGAGTGGCTGTTACTATAAGATACTTTCCTCCCAGCAAAGCAATTTCATTTAATCCATGTATAATAATTGCCAAAGTATGAGGAGAATAAGCCTGTATTTCGTCAATAATTACTTTAGAATAAGACAAAGTAGAATATATTTTTTCAAATCCCAAATATTTTAGTACAGCAGAAAAAAGTTGGTCAGAAGTACAAACTATCAAATTATAAGATAAATTTTTTGCCATACTATAATGATAGAAAAGATCATCTGTAATTGCTTGGACATTCTCCGTAAATAAATTGCCTAAAGCATTAGAGTGAAGAAGCCCTACTTTATTATCACCACATAATTCCTTTAATCTCTTATACATAAAATCAACAGAGGTTCTAACAGGCAATGTATAAAAAGTCTTTTTAATGTCTGCCCAAAGTAACGCCATCTCAGTTTTCCCCATTCCAGTAGAAGCAACGACAACGCCATTTTTATTTTTATAATCATCTATAAATAATTCCATTTGCCAAGGTTGATTTGTTTTTCTGATTAAAAAATTTTTTGTCATCTCAAACTTATTTATAGAAGGTGTTTCAACTTTAACCCCAGCAGATGAAGCATGGTCTATTCTATTTAAAAGACCTAAAAGAATTATAAATTTAGAGTCCTTTTCTATATTAATTATTCCATTTACTCGTCTAGAATAAAATTCCTTTAATTTCTTTAACCTCTTTATGAAGTTCCCTTCTTTTATCAATTTAAAACCTTTTCCAAAATCTTTACTGAGCTTTTCAACATAATTCTGCATGTCCTTATAAATTTTTGATATATCCTTCTCATTAAAACTAAAATCTCGCCAATGATGAAAGGCAATTAATTTTAATAATTCCTCATCCTCCTCTTCTACAAAAGCAACCGATAAAAGATTATGGGGAATTCCCGATAGCTTTTTTTCTTTCCTAATCACCTGTTGAAATTGGCTATTTGCTTTTCCTAAGTCATGATAGAAACAAGCTTTATATAAAATTTGCCAACCACAATCACTTAAATTTAATCCTAATTTTTTTGACAATTCTTTTAATAACTCATAATTTTTTAAAACTTCCTCAAGATGTTCTTTCAAGGTTTTAAAAGGATTAGATTTTGCTAATATTACCTCATCCACCATATTGGAATTCCTTCGCTATCAACTTTTATAGTTTTATTTACTTCCTGATCCCTTTGAGCATAAACTACCTTAATCATTTCGAAATTTCTAAAAATTTCACTTTCCTTTTTCTTTTTGAAAGACTTCAATATGTAATATGCAGGAATTAAATAAGGGACACCTGTCATTTCTAAATTCTGAGCAACTTCAAAAGGAATAAAAGAATCATAAGGAATAGTTAATGTTCCTCTTTCCGTTTTAGAAGGATCACATTCTCTTTCATATTCTTCTAAGACTTCCATTTGAGTTATTAAATCTTCGGGTCTTCCTAAATATGGAAAGTATGGGGGACTCTGTAATGAATAGAAAAGTTCCTTGTGCAATTCTTCGGATGGCATTTTTATGTGAATTATTAATTCTAAATCTATCAAAGATGTAATTATTATTGGATAAAATTTCCCTTCATAACTTCCTTTTTCAAATTTATGATACCTAACAAATTCCCTTGATAGACTGCCATATTTTCCTTGGATTGAGATATTGATATCTTTGATAGTATCAGTTTTTGACATCATGTTGTGAATAAACCCCAGAATGGTAGAATAAGGCGGTAACGGATATGTCTCAATCACCTCCATAGAGTATGGCATGCGAAAAACTGCTTTCTCCTGAAATATTTTTAGTTTGATTATTTTTGTCATTCCTCTTCAAAAGCTTCTTTTACCTTTTTCTTAATTTCCTCCAAAACTTCTAAAGGTGTTTTTTCTATGGGTAACTCATTTAGAAATTCATTCTTCTGGATACCAATTAATGTTAAATCTTTAATTTTTACTTTCTCACCTTTAAATTCGTATTCGGTTTCTAAAATTCCTTTTATTGCTTCCCAATTAATTAAAAATTTGGGCTTTCTAAATTCTAAATTTACTGCATTATGAAAGAAAAGTGATTTCATGTGATAAACACCACCAATTACAAATAGTGGCTTTAAATCTTCTCTTCTACCCCTTACGTCACGGTATAAAAATTTTGTGGCTTCAATTAAATTGCAAACTCTTTTAATTTTCTTTTCTATTGGCAAAGAATGACCAAAATTTTCATCTTCTCCAACTTTATCTAAATCTACTGAAAGAGTATATTTATAATATCCATAACCTGTCTCAATATTTGCCATGTCAGGACCTTCTTTTTTTTCTTTACCTTTTTCACTTAATCTATCGAAAAAGTTTTTGTTAGTAAGAAGTTCTTGATCACCATACCATGGTTCTAAGGAAATCAAATGGGTTAATCTGGCTACTGCAGGTCTTGAAATGGCTTGTGCTTTTTTACCTGCTGTTATCATATACCCAAAAAGGTCAGCTTCCGGAGGAAGTTCCTTTTTTAATTGATTAGGGTCGTATTGGATAACACCTTCAGCAGATGTTAAAAGGGCAAACTCCCAATATTTATTTTCAACAAGCCAATTAACGAGTGAATATCTCAATGCTTGGCGAGAAGTAAAAAGATAGGTTTCACTACTACCTCTGTGAATTTTTTTAGCAATTGAAACATTTCCATAACCTTCATCATAATTTAAAGGAAACGCTTTAACTATATAAGTTATGGTTAACGCTTTTTTATTCATCGTCCACCTCCCTTTTATCTTCTTCTTTTGGATTAATAAATCCAGTTAAAAATGCAAGTGCTTTTTCTTGAAATGTTAACTCATCGCTTTCTGTTAATAAAGAAAATAAATTCTCTGGAACCTGTTTTTTGTATACTACAAACAATCGTAAAAGTTCGTTATAAAAATCCTCCTTCCTTGCTCCTCTTACGAGGGTGAGAAATCTTTGGGTAATATGAAAACGCTTTTCTTGATCAATTTCCTCTAAAGAAAAAACTGTTTGACCAACCACTTCAATCCCCTTTAATATCCCGTATGACTTTTTTGCATTCATATTTAACCTCCTTTTTTGATTTATTAAAAATTCTAAAAAAATTAAACTTTCAATTGGTAAAAAATCTATATCTCTTTCATTTATTTTTTCTTGAAACATTTTAAAAGCGATATAAATCAAAGGTTTTCTCTCAAGTAATCGCTTTAAAACCTCCGTACTAAGAAACACATAATTATCTTTATAAATTTCAAAGAGAAAAGAAAGATTTTCAAAATATTTACCAATATCAAATTCAACAAATACCTCAGCAAAACTCTTATCAATGTTAAAATACACAAATTTAGGCTTTAATTGATCCTTACGAGCCGACGTTTTTATTTCACAAAAATAAACATTTTGTAAAAGCCACCAAGATTTTTTCTTTACAATTTCTAAAATTAGTTTCATCAAGTTAATATAAGGATTTATCTTTTTATCTGTGAAAATTCCATATTTATAATTTTTAAATTCCTCATTTAATTTATTATTAATTAAAAAAGCGTCTTCAAAAGATGGATAATTAACAAAAATATAGTTGGTTTCGTCCAACTCTTTTAAACCAAAAGGTTTTAAATTAAACCCAGCAAAGGCACATAAAAGAATAAGCTGACATAAGGAACACTTTTTATTATAAGAAACTCCGTTTTTAGAGAAATAATTATAAAAATTAAAAAATTTCTCTTTACTTATGCCTAAAATCGAAAAATCCCCTTCAACAAATTCAGACATAAACTCGTTGGAGTATCTATTTCCACATAAAATACACAAAACATCTCCAGAATTTTGTTTTAAAATTGGTTTCAAATATTTTTCTTTAAAATCCTCAGGTCTATCTGACTTTTCCCCTCTTGGATTCGCTACCACACTTTTGTTGAAATAAAAAGTACTTAAATAATCTGCCTGCCCTTTAAATGTGATAATAGACTTATAAATATCTTTAATTTGTGTCAATATTTGGTCTTTCATTTCAGAATCACTACTTATACTCTCAAGCTTTTTCTCTAATTGGGTATTTAATAAAACTGATTCTATTTTCACAAAAAAATTTTTAATATTTTGATCAGCTTTAATACTAATAATTTTTTGATGTAAATCCTGTTCTATCTCAAATAATTGTTTCTTTTTTTCTTTATCATCTATTTTTTTAAACATATCTTTTAAATTGATTTTTTGGAGCAAATATAATTTTGTTACATATTCAAAATAATAAATTTCAAAATTATCAAAAGCAGAAACAGATATATCAACGCCTGTATCATTAAATTCGAAAGCATCTCCCTTATTTCCGAATTCTAATATCCTCAAAAACCCTACAACTCCTGCGTTATAAAGCCAGTTTGACGGATAAAGAATTATTTTGTCATTTGTGGTTTGTTTCATAACTCTTTTACTACTTCTAATAATCCAAAACCTTGACCTGTACGTATTCCAAATCCATAATCATAAA
>CAZCUO010000004.1:0-3338 GCA_964502135.1 uncultured bacterium | reverse complement strand
TTCTATGCCTTTTTTAATTGCAGGGATTGGATTTTCTGGCTCTCCTTCATATTCAAAAATAAGTGGACCAGAAAAATTTATCTCTTTAAGTTTATTTATAAGTTTTTCTATATCAATATTTCCTTGTCCAAAAACAACATCAACTGGTCTTCTATCCTTTTCAAAAATAAAATCTTTTAAATGTAATGAATATATTCTATCTGAAAATGCTTCTATCATCTTTACAGGGTCTATTCTTGAATCAAGTGCCCATGCAGTATCAAGACAAAGTCCAATCCTTTCTGAAGTATTTTTAAAAACATAATTAAGTGATTGAATATTACCAAGCCAGTGCCAACTACCATGATTATGAATTGCTATTTTAACATCATATTCATCTGCAAGTTTTTCAGCAACTCTAAAACAATCAAATATTTTATTTATATCAAAATCAGCACTTATATATTTTGCTCCACACATTTTAACAAATTCAAAATATTTCCTCTCATTTTTTTCATTATTTGAAAAATATTGAACACCAATAGAATAAATACTAACTCCTTCATCATTATAAATTGATATAACTTCTTTAAATTTTGATGTGTCAAGAAAATCAACATGAACTCCACATAATTCAATTTTATCAAGACCTATTTCTTTAACCATTTTTGCAACAACTTTATTATCCTTAAAATTCCTGAAACAATAACTCTGAATCCCAAGATTTTCTAAAAATTTATTCATATTTTCCTCCGCTTTTTAATCTTTCTTTTATAATCTCAATTATCTCTTCTTCCTCTTTTTTTAATTCATCCTCAAAAATTTCAAAATTTAAAACTTCTTTAAAACCATTTTTCAAAAATTTTATCAAATCTTTTTCATTTACATCTTTCAATATTTCTTTAAGACATCCTATTTTAGAAAAATCAATTTCTTTTAAAAATATATTTTCCCATAGATTTTTCCTTATATCAATTAAAATTGAACCATGTTGCAAAAAAGAAAATTTATTTCTTCTCTGGGCAGAACCAACTATCTTTTTATCATTATAAACAATGTCATATTTTGAGGATAAAGAAAAACATGCAAAATCAGTAAAAGATGGCTCCTTACCATTAGAAAAGTTTCTTAATTTCAATTTTACTCCTATCTTTTCTAAACCATTTATAATTGAATTAGAAATAATAAAATATGTAGAACTTGGCATAGAAAAATATTGATTATGAAAAACATTTGCACAGAAAGAATATGTTATTTCAATATCATGAAAAATTGCACTTCCTCCTGTTGGTCTTCTTACGACTGGTATTTTATTTTTCTGGCAAAATTCAATATTTACAAGATTTTCAGGCAACTGATTATAACCAAGAGAAACACTACTCGGAATCCATTTATAAAATCTTAAAATAGGGAAATCCTCTATATTTTGGCACTTTTTCCAAAAGAAATAATCAAAAGACATATTAAAAAATGGGTCATAATTCTCAGATAATATTAATCTACATCTCATCTTCCTTTAACTTTATTTATAAAATCATCTATCTCAATTGCAGGATATGTTGTTATTTTTACACTCCCTCTTTGAGAAATTTCAAGTGATATTTTTGCAACTGTTTCTTCATCAGGAGCAGAAATTATAGTTAAAAAATCAAATGGTCCAAGGATAGCATATTGGGAAAGAATTTTACAACCCATCTTTTCAACTTCTTCATTAACTTCCTTTATTCTATCTGGTTTTTCCTTAATTGTTTTCGCTCCTTTTGAAGTAAGAGAACTTAACATTATAAATTTTTTCATAATTCTCACCTCCTTTCTCAACCAACTGCCCCTGGCCCGACTTGACCGGGCGACTTATCTCAGGAGGGGGTGCTTCCCCCTTCCTGATATAGTTCTCCCCCCACAACGAAAAACATAGGGGACAATTCTTTCCCCTATAACCCCTTTGTGTCGCCCTACTTCCTTTGACTAATTTGATTCTCATATCACTTGGTGCCCCTGGCCCGACTTGAACGGGCGACACGCGGTTTAGGAAACCGCTGCTCTATCCTTCCTGAGCTACAGGGGCTACTAATTTGATTATACACACAATTTATAATTTACTCAACATTTCAAGTTGATAAGTTTTAAGAGGTGACATTAAATAATATTTTCAGAAAAAATTAAGTTTTTTATTTCAAAAACAATTCAATAACTGGGACTGCTACTTTGGGTTTAAATGGAGGTAAAACTAAACAAATTCCATCAATATCTCCCAATTGTTTTCTATGCCATTCATCAAGTCCTATTTTAATTTCACTTTTATCATTTAAAAGTTGAGCATAGATGACTTTTTCTTTGTAAGCATTTCCTTCAAGTAACAAAAATTTATAAGGCCATGAGAATATATGGACATAAAGACGATTTTTTTCTGGATTATATGTTAATCTGCAATCTTTGGGTGTTTTAAATTCTTCTGGTGCTTGTGTGCATCCATAAATGCTATCCGAATGATAATACATCCATTCTCCTATTTTTTCAAGTCTTTCTCTTGCTCTATAATCAAATTCTCCTCTTGAAGTTGGTCCTACATTCAATAATAAATTCCCTCCTTTACTAACACAATCAATTAATGTCTTTATTAATTCTTCTGGCTCTCTCCATGTTGCTTCATCTCTGTGATAACCCCAAGAACCTGAAAATGTTTGGCATGATTCCCATATTACTTTTTTACCATTTATTTCTGGCCATTTATTTGGAACACATTGTTCAGGAGTTATAAAATCCCATTCATTCTCAAGGTCAAGGCGATTATTTATTAAAATATGTGGTTGTAATTCCCTTATCATTTTAACAAGATTTTCACTATCCCAATCATCTTTCCCTTTTCCATCAGGTCCAGGATAACTAAAATCAAGCCAAATAATATCAATCTTACCAAATTCAGTTAATAATTCCTTAATCTGTCCATGTAAATATTCTCTATATTTTGACATATCTCTATTTTTGTTTAATTTTTCTTTTTCTGGATGATTTCTTAATGGATGACATCTATCAATAGTAAAATGTGGATGGTGCCAGTCAATTAATGAATAATAAAATCCAATTCTAAAACCTTCTTTTCTAAATGCATCTACAAATTCCCTTAATAAATCCCTTTTTGCTGGTGTATTTGTTGCTTTGTAATCAGTTAATTTTGAATCCCAAAGACAGAATCCTTCATGATGTTTTGTTGTTATTACTACATACTTCATTCCTGCCTTTTTTGCTATTTTGGCCCACTCTTCTGGATTATAAAGGTCTGGATTAAATCTTGTGAAATACTTCTCATCATAGATTTCATTTGGTATTTCTTCAAAATTTCTTACCCATTCATGTCTTGC
>CAZCUO010000003.1:0-14181 GCA_964502135.1 uncultured bacterium | reverse complement strand
TAAAACTAAAGCCATAACTACACTCAAAAACCCTAAGAAAAAAACTCAAAAACATTAACGCCTTTTCCATTTATTTACCCCTTTTGATTTATTATTATACCTTTTTCCTCTTTATTTTTCTATTTTTTACTATACCCCAAGCCAACAACCTTATCATAATTTTAAATATAACAAATCTTTAAATCTTTGAATATCAATTACTTGTCAACATCCGAGGTTCACAAATTACAACCGTTTTCTTAAAATTTTAAAAGCACCTTTTCTTGACTTTTTTAAAAATATTATAATACTATAATCAGGTTTATTAGGATGTTGTTTGTTTCTCACTTATTAAATAAATATGAAAATTAAATACGATAAGGAAGAAGAAATAAGAGTTGATAAGTTTTTAAAAGAAAAAATTGGAATTTCAAGGGAAAGAGTGAAAAAATTGATAAAAGAAGGGAAAATAATTTTAAATAATAAAGTAATTGAGCCATCTTATATTCTTAAAAAAAATGATGTGGTAGAAATAAAGGAACCATTAGAAAAAATTAAAGAAGAGATTGGAGTATGTGAAATAATACAGCCAGAAAAAGGACAAATTGATATTATACATGAAGATGAAAGTATAGTTGTTGTAAATAAACCATCAGGGATTTTAACACATCCAACCCCTCATATTAAAACAGGAACCTTAATCAATTTTCTACTTTATCATACAAAACTTTCAAATATTGGTGCTCCATATAGACCAGGAGTAGTTCATCGGCTTGATAAAGAGACAAGTGGAGTTATTGTTTTTGCAAAAAATGATATTTCTTATTGGTTTTTAATTGAACAATTTAAAAACAGGATTGTAAAAAAAGAATATTATGCTATAGTTGAAGGAAAATTTCCTGAAAAACAAAAAATAGTAGAATTTAGAGTTGCTCCTGATAAAGAAAATCCAACAAAAATGAAAGTTCATTTTTTAAAAGGAAAGGATGCTTTAACAGAAATATATGTAGAAAAATATATTGGAAATTATACTTTACTTAAAATAAAACCAATTACAGGAAGAACTCATCAAATAAGATTAACTCTTTCATATCTTGGTTATCCTGTAGTTGGAGATGAAAAATATGGAAAGAAGAATGATTTAATTAAAAGAATAGCCCTTCATTCATATAAAATTTCATTTATACATCCAGTAAGTAAAAATAGAGTTGAATTTTCTGCTCCTTTGCCAGATGATTTTTTGTTTTTGACTAATGAAAATAAATAAATTATAATTTCAGTTCAAAGAAAGGAGTAAAATGAATGGAAGAGAAAGATGGAATAGAGTTTTTAAGTTTGAGAAGGTTGATAGAGTTTTTAATTGTGAATTTGGTTATTGGACAGATACATTAAAAAGATGGCATAAGGAAGGGCTACCTGAAGATATAGATAATAATGGAAAAGCAGACAAATTTTTTAAGTTTGACCCAATAGGCGGGATACCAATAAATATGGGTTTAATTCCTTATTTTGAAGAAAAAATAATTGAGGAAACAGATAGATATGTAATAAAACAAGGGCAAGACGGGATTATATGTAAAGTTTTTAAAGATGGAACTTCAACAATACCTCATTATATAAAATTTCCAATTGAGAACAAAAATGACTGGATTGAATTTAAAGAAAGGTTAAAACCAGATATTTCAAAAAGGTATCCTGATGAAGAAACATGGAAAAAATTAAAAAAAGAATGGGAAAACAGGGATTATCCACTTGGTATATCTTGTGGTTCTTTATTTGGATGGATAAGAAATTGGATGGGATTTGAAAATTGTTTAATTTCTATTTATGAACAAGTTGACTTAATTGAAGAGATGATGGATTATATTGTTTATTTTGTTTTAACATTAATTGAAAAAGCACTGGAAGAAGTTAAAGGTATTGATTTTGCTTCATTTTGGGAAGATATGGCATTTAAAACAGGACCAATGATTTCTCCTAAACATTTTTCTCAACTTATGGTCCCAAGATATAAAAAAATAACTGATAGATTAAAAAAAGAAGGTATAGATGTAGTAATTGTTGATTGTGATGGGAATATTAATGAACTTGTTCCTTTATGGCTTGAGGCAGGAGTAAATGTTATGTTTCCTCTTGAAATAAATAGTGGCTCAGACCCTGTTATATTAAGAAAAAAATATGGTAATAGAGTTTTGTTAAAAGGAGGAGTTGATAAAAAAGCACTGATTTATGGGAAAGAGGCAATTGATAAGGAACTTGAAAGAATAAAGGATACTGTCAATATAGGTGGATATATTCCTCATGTTGACCATAGAGTTCCTGCTGATGTAAGTTATGAGAATTATAAATATTATTTAAAGAAGAAAAAAGAAATTTTTAATATTTATGACTGGGAAATTGAGGAGATTTTAAAATGAATTGTGGATATGTAACTATTTTGGGTAAGCCAAATGTAGGAAAATCAACTTTGTTAAATACAATTTTAAATCAAAAAATTTCAATTGTATCTCCAAAACCAGCAACAACAAGAATAAAAGTTATAGGGATTTATAATGATGAAAGGGGTCAGATTATTTTTATTGATACTCCTGGATTTGAAGAAAGTAGAAATGAACTTGGTAAATTTATGTTAAAGTCAATTTATTCATCTTTAGAAGAAACAGACCTTATTTTGTTTTTAATTGAAGCAAATGGATGGAAGGAAGATGACGAAAAAATTCTTGATGTTTTAAAGAAATTGGATAAAAAAAATGTAATACTTGGAATAAATAAAATAGACACTCTAAAATTTAAGGAAGAACTATTGCCATTGATTGATGAAAGTAGGAAAAAATTTGATTTTCTTGAGATTGTTCCATTTTCTGCATTAAAAAATAAAAATCTTGATTCATTAATTAAAGCAATTTTTAATCATCTTCCTGAATCTGAAAAATTATATCCGGTTGATATGATTACAAATATACCTCTTGAATATAAACTTGCTGAAATTATAAGGGAAAAGATATTACAGAAAACATTCCAGGAAGTTCCTCATTCTGTTGCAGTTGAAATTGAAGAAATAAAGGAAGGAGAGAAAAATAAGGATATAGTTGTTGTGAAGGCAAATATTATTGTTGATAGGGAAAATTTAAAATCAATAATAATTGGTAAAGATGGGAAGATGATAAAAACAATTGGAAAACTTGCAAGAGAAGAAATGGAAGTAATTTTTGGAAAAAAAGTTTATCTTGAATTGTGGGTAAAAGTAATTGAGGATTGGAGAAATAAATCAGATGTATTTAGGAAATTTGGCTATGGCAATATTTAATTTAAGATTTTTTCAATCTTCTGAATAAATAAGGCATGTTGTGTTTTCTCCCAATAATGTGGTTTTTTGAAAAACTGAAACAGACCTTTTAAAGCACCTATACTCATTAAAATCCAATAAAAAGGGATAAATATTGTTGGGAGGATTAAATTATACCATTTTCTTTTTAATATCCCAAAGATATTTATAATTACAAATAAAACATTTCCGAAAAGTAATGTTAAAGTTACTATTAAGAAAAAAACATTTGCGTAATAAATTCTATGAAAGGAGAATACCAGTTAAACAAAAATAACCAAGCAACAGGATTAAAACAAAAAAAATTCCCACCGACCATAAATTAAAATGAATAAAATTCTTCATGCCTATTTTTTTAATAAGTTTGAATGGATTTCTTATATATGCACAAAATATGCTTGGATATAACCTTTTACCCATCTACTTCTTTGTTTAATCCAGTTTTTTAATTCACTATTTGCTTCTTCCAATGTTGATGTTTGATACCATAACCATTCACTGTCTTGTAAAAAAGCATACTTTTAATATCTTCTGGTGCATCTAAAGAGAGATATACATTAAAAATTATATTTTTATAATTTGAAAGGTCTTTAAAAAATCTTTTTCAATGCATCCTTCCTCTGGTAAAGTTAATCTTATTTTCAAAGATTTTTCTCCATTTAAAAATTTTTCTTTTGTAAGATTAACTTCTTCTATACAATTATTTTTTATTGGAGTAATTTCCATATTTGTGCTTCTTCTTCAAAATCAAAAAATCTTCTTTAAGTGAATACTCATATTTTATAGGTTGTGCAAACAATTTAGAACATATTAAAATAATAAACAACCCAAAAAATTAATCATTTCAACTCTAATTCTACTCCATTATATGCAGATTCCTTTTCTTTTAAAACAATTTCAAGAGAATCCCTTGCTGACTCAGGAGTTACAACTTGAAATGGTTTATTATGAATTATATGGTCTACGAAATATCTTAATTCAATAAAATATCCTCCAAGGTCTTCTATATTTCCTTCTACCCCTTCAGCCCTTATCTTTTCAAAAACTGGCTTATCAACTTTTCCAGTAAATTCATAAACAGTAAGTGTTGGAGATTTATTAGAATTATAATCCAAAGTGGCTTTTTCAAATTTTGCAGTAAAACTCATCTCAAATGGGAAATTTGGCGGAAAATCAAATCCTCCTTCAATTTCTGCAATCAAACCATTTTCAAAAGTGAATAAAGAAAATACATGTGAATCAAGGTTATTTTTCTTTGCTATTTTTGTATATATTTTTTGGGGTTTAGAATTTGTAAGATAAAGTAAATAATCAGTGTCATGTATATGTAAATCAATTAATGCACCACCTGACTTTTCTTGGTCTAAAAGCCAATCTTGCCATGACCATGTTGGAATAGGAGATACTCTTCTCATTCTTATTGTAATTAATTTTCCATACTTTTCACTATCATATATATCCTTTAAATATTTGTATTCAGGCCAAAATCTTATAACATGTGCAATAGCAAATCTAACATTATTTTTCTTACAAACTTCTATCATTTCATTTGCATCTTCTACTGTAAGTGCTATTGGCTTTTCACATATTACATCCTTCCCTGCTTGTGCTGCTTTTATAACATATTCTTTATGCAAAAAAGTTGGAAGACAAATATCTATCAATGTAATATCTTCCTTCTTTATTAGTTGTTCAGGGTCAAAATAAGCAATTGTTTTAAATTTCGTTGCAAGTGATTTTGCCTTATCTCCTCTTACATCTGCAATCCCAGCAATTTTAACATCAGGAAGTTGAGAATAGCAGAGCGCATGCATATTACCCATAAAACCTGCACCAATTATTCCAACTTTTATCATTTTATCCTCCTTTTTTAGAATTTAGTTTTTATTATGGTTTAATTTTTATTTAAGCATAATCATTGCTATTGTCAAATATATACCAGTCCCAAGAATATCAGAAAGAGTTGTAATTAATGGTGCACTTGCTGTTGCAGGATCTTTTTTAAATTTAGTAAACATGAAAGGTAAAGTCATACCCAATAAACAACCAACAATAACATTTACAATCATTGAAATAACAACAACTTTACAAACTTCAAAACCACCTCTTATTATTCCCATAAAAGATATCCCAAGTCCCATAGTAAGACCAAGAAGTAATGCCACAAGAATTTCTCTAATAAACATTTTAAACCAGTCCTTCATTTTTATTTTTCCAAGTGCCATTGACCTTATTATTAAAGTTGCTGATTGACCCCCTGCATTTCCTGCTGTATCAATAAGAACTGGTAAAAATGTAACAAGAACAACATATTTGGCAATCATATCATTAAATTTATTGATTATACCTCCGGTAAACAAATCCATGAATAATAAGAAAATAAGCCATGAAACTCTACTTTTATATAAACTTTTAACCGGTGTTTTTAAAAGGTCAGTTATTAATTCTACACCTGCTGTTTCAGGAGTTATAGCGAATATTTTTGTCATATCTTCTGTATGTTCTTGTTCAACTACATTTAAAACATCATCAACTGTAACAATCCCAAGTAAAATTCCATCTTCATCAACAACAGGTAAAACAATAAGGTCATATTTTCTCATTAAATTTGCTGCTTCTTCCTGGTCTTTATTTGCTTCAATTGCTATAAAATGGAAATCCATAATTTTTTCAATTTTTTCATTAGGTTCAGAAAGTATAAGTCTACTTAATGAAATATCATCAATTAATTTCCAGTTTTCATCAACAACATAAACAACATTAATTGTTTCTGCATTTTTACCATATTCCCTTATATGCTGAAGTGCCTCTTCTACTGTCCAATCCCTTTTTATAGCTACATAATCTGGAGTCATTAGTCTTCCAACACTATTTTCAGGATAACCAAGAAGTTGTAATGCTTCCTTTCTTTCTTCATATGGTAATAAATTTAACAACTTCTGAGTAACTTTTCCTGGCAATGCTTCAAATAAATCAGTCCTTTCATCAGGTGGAAGTTCAGCAAGAATATTTTTTATATGATCGTCAGTTAATCTTAATATTAAATTTTCTTTTGTTATTGGATTTAATTCATCAAAAACCTCTGCTGATAATTTTTTGGGCAGAAGACGAAATACAATAATTCTATTTTCTTCATCTAATTCTTCTAAAAGTTCAGCAATATCAGGGGAAGGCCATTCAACAAGTGCTTCTTTGAGATTATACCAGTCCTTATTTTTTATAAGTTCAAGAATTTCATTTTTTAATAATGCTTTTACTAATCTTTCTTCAGCCATAGTTTTCTCTCTTTTTCTCATAAAATTTTAACACTTAATTATTTTAATAACAACTTAATTTTCAGGTATAATAAAATAAAATGGAAAAATTTAAACTTGTATCAAACTTTAAACCATCTGGAGACCAACCAAAGGCAATAGAGAAACTTGTGAAAAATTTAGAAAAGGGCGAAAAACATCAAATCTTACTCGGAGTCACTGGCAGTGGTAAAACATTCACAATGGCGAATGTTATTGCTGCTGTCAATAGACCAACACTTGTAATTTCGCATAATAAAACACTTGCAGCACAACTATATAGTGAATTTAGGGAATTTTTCCCTGAAAATAAAGTTAGATATTTTGTGAGTTATTATGATTATTATCAACCAGAAGCATATATACCTGAAACTGATACTTACATTGAAAAAGATGCTTCAATAAATGAAGATATTGATAGATTAAGATTAGCAGCAACAAGTGCAATTTTGTCGGCAAGGGATGTCATAATTGTTGCAAGTGTTTCCTGTATTTACCCTATTGGAAGTCCCGAAGACCATAAAGCAATGATGTTACATTTATCTAAAAATCAGATAATAAATAGAAGATATATACTTGAAAGATTGGTGGAAATACAATATGAAAGAAATGATTTTGATTTAACAAGAGGAAAATTTAGAGTAAGAGGAAATATAATAGAAGTTATCCCTTCTTACGAGGAAATAGGTGTAAAAATATGGGTAATTGGGGATAAAGTAGTAAAATTGCAAAGATTTGATCCTTTAACAGGAAATTTAATATCAGAAGAAGATGAAATTTACATTTACCCAGCAAAACATTTTGTAACACCAAAAGATAAACTTCAAAGGGCGATTGAATCTATAAAAAAAGAATTACAAGAGCGTGTTGAATATTTTAAAAAGAATGGTAAATTCCTTGAAGCAGAAAGATTGGAAATGAGAACAAATTATGACCTTGAAATGTTACAGGAAGTTGGTTATTGTCATGGTATAGAAAATTATAGTAGACATCTTGCTGGAAGATTACCAGGAGAAAGGCCTGAAGTTTTGCTTGATTATTTTCCAAAGGATTATCTAATTTTTATTGATGAATCACATGTAACAATTCCTCAAATAAGAGGAATGTATTTTGGAGATAGATCACGAAAAGAAACACTTGTTGAATATGGTTTCAGACTTCCAAGTGCACTTGATAATAGACCTTTAAAATTTGAAGAATTTGAAAAAATGATTAATCAAGTTATATATGTTTCTGCAACCCCAGGGAAATATGAACTTAAAAAATGTGGTGTAGAGAAAATTGGAGAACCATCTCCATTAATAGCAGAACAGATAATAAGACCAACAGGACTTGTTGACCCACCAATAATAGTTAAACCAACAAAAAATCAGATAAATGATTTAATAGCAAGAATTAAGGAAAGAATAAATAAAAATCAGAGAGTTCTTGTAATAACTATAAGTAAACATCTCGCAGAAGAAATTGCAGAATATTTAAAAGAATTTGATATAAAGGTAATGTATATTCATTATGAAATTGATACACTTGAAAGAGTTGAAATTTTAAAAGGATTAAGAGAAGCAAAGTTTGATGTTCTTGTTGGGATAAATTTACTTAGAGAAGGGCTTGATTTACCAGAGGTTTCACTTGTTGCAATTCTTGATGCTGATAAAGAGGGATTTTTAAGAAGTGAAACAGCATTAATTCAGATAGCGGGTAGAGCAGCAAGAAGTGTAGATGGAGAGGTAATAATGTATGCAGATAGAATTACAGAAGCAATGAAAGCAGCAATTGAAGAAACAGAAAGAAGAAGAAAAATACAGATGGAATATAATAGGATACACAATATAACTCCAAAATCAATTGAAAAGCCAATATATAAAAGTTTAGTTGAAATTCTTGGAGGAAAAAGCAGAATAAAAGAAAAAGAAGAAAAATTGAAAGAAGAAGAATATTATGGAAAGGACTTAATTAAAATAATAAGGCATCTTGAAAGAAAAATGATGGCAGCAGCAAAAGCACTTGATTTTGAAACAGCGATTTATTATAGAGATAAAATAAAAAAATTGAAGGAGGAAAAATAAATGGAAGTGAAAGAGGGATTAAAAAGAATGATTGAAAAAATAGAAAATTATAAGGTAAAAATAATAGAAAATAGAGAAAAACAGAAAGATGTGTGGAAAAATAAAAAAACTTATATCCCGATAATATTAAACAGAAATGATACGGAGTTTAAGAATTATCCAAATTTTAATATGAAGGAATCCTTTTATGATCCGGAGAAAATGTTATATATGCAAATTAAGGGTGTGATTAATTATGTTTCAGAATTTTCTGATTGTGTTCCTTCTGTAAGATTTAATTTTGGAACCGGATTTATCCCTTCAATTTTTGGTCTTGATTCAGAAATATTTGAAGATAAGATGCCTTGGCTAAAAAAACATCTTTCAAAAGAGGAAATAAAAAAATTGAAATCTAATGATTTTGAGAAAATAGAAAAACTTGGATTAATGAGAGAAACAAAAAAATATTATAAAATTTATAAAAAATATCTCAAAAATGGAATAATAAAAATTTATCTACCTGATACTCAGGGGCCATTTGATATTGCACACCTTTTAAGAGGAGATGACATTTTTTTTGACATCTATGATGATTTTGAATTCTTTAAATATTTGCTTGAAATTTCTACATATGTTTATATAAAGGCAACAGAAAAGTTAAAAAAATTAATAGGTGAAAATATGACAGAAAGTTATCACAGTGGAACTTATTATATAGGAAAAGGAGGGATTAGAATTTGCGAGGATTCAACTACACTTATCTCTCAAAAACATCTTGAAACAATTCTAACTTATACTCAAAAATGTTTAAAATCTTTTGGTGGTGGATGGATCCATTTCTGTGGGAAAGCAGAACGTCTTTTTGAATTAATTGTTGAAATTCCTGAAGTTTCTGGAATTAATTTTGGAAATCCTGAAAAATATGATTTTAATTTTGTTTTTAAAAAATTAAATGAAAAAAATAAAGTATATTTGGGAAATGTCCCAAGAAAAACAAATGAAACTATGAAGGACTATTTAAAGAGAGTTTATGAAATTTCTGAAGGAAAAAATTTAATATTAATTCCTACTATAAAAGAAAATGAAAAAATTGAAGAAATTTATGATTATTGGAATTCATTACAATGAGCGGATTTTTTAAGATTTCAAAACCAGACCCTGTTGAATATGAAAAAAATAGAAATTTTAAAGGGCTTATTAAACTTTTAAATTATAAGGATGACCCTTATATAAGATGGAAATCAGCGGAAATTCTTGGTAAGAATAAAATTTTAGGAGCTGTTCCATATCTTATTAAAAAACTTGATGATTCCGACTGGCATGTGAGAACAAAAGTTGCTGAAGCACTTGGAATTATAATGGATGAAAGGGCTGTTGAACCTTTGATAGAACATATTAATGATGAAAACTGGCAGGTAAGATGTGCAATTTGTTATGCTCTTGGAAAATTAAAGAACAAAAAAGCAACTTATAAACTTCTTGAACTCATTAAGGATAAAAATAGATTGGTTCAAAGGGCAGCGATTGAAGCAATTGGAGAAATAGGAGATGAGAGTGCATTTGAGGTCCTTGTAAAAGAAGAAAAAAACAAGCCATCAGAAATTAAAATTTTAATAGGTGAAGTCATTGGGAAAATAGGGCAAAACTTATTGGGAAGATTGATAAATTTACTTGAGAAAACAGATGATAATGAGATGAAGTGGGTATTAATTAAAGCAATTGGTGAAATTGGAAATAGTTATGCAGGACCCTTTATTCTCAAATATATGGATGACATTGATTATGAAATAAGAGAAATAACAGCGCAAGCCCTTGGAAAAATAAAATATAAAGAAGGAATTGATAAACTTATTGAAAAACTTAATGATGAGGTGTGGATTGTAAGGAAAAATGTTGTTGAGGCAATTGAAAGAATAGGAGATAAAAAAGCACTTCCTTACTTATATGAAATTGAGAAAAAAGAAAAAGTAAATGATGTAGTTGTAAAAATAAGAGAAGCAATAAAGGTTCTTGAAAATATTTAATTATAATAGGATTAGAATGAAAGAAGAAAAAACAGTTTGGATTAATCCAATATGTGAAAAACTTAATATTGAGGGTAAAGGGCCATTTGTAAAAATTAATGAAGATATAATTATGACTGTTGAAAGTAAAGGTGTTAAAATAAGTAATAATGATGGTAAAACATGGTCAAATTCAACATTTGTCTGTGATGGAATATCTGATACTGAACCTGCATCAAAATATTTATTGTTAACAAAGAAAAGAACGCTTATATTGCTTTATCTTAATTTTAAAACTTATAAATTCAGTTGGGACGAAGAAAAAAAAGAACCAAAGGATGATTGCAGATTAGAATTATGGGCAATTAGAAGTTTGGATATGGGGAAAACTTGGATAGATAATCAAATGGTTCTAAGTGGATATAATGGTAATTTTTTCTCTTTTTTCCAGACAGATTCTGAAAGAATTATTGCTACAGTTGAACATCTAATTAAAAATCCAGGTCGTTGGGTATCTTTATCTGTTTATTCTGATGATGAAGGGAAAACGTGGAAGAAAAGTAATTTTATAGATATTGGAGGGCATGGACATCATGATGGAGCATTAGAACCAACAGGTGAACAATTGAATGATGGAAGATTATTTATGTTAATTAGAACAAATCTTGATAGATTCTGGGAGGCATATTCTGAAGATGATGGAAAATACTGGAGAATAATAAAACCAAGTAAAATAGATGCAAGTAGTTCTCCTGGTTATTTATTGAAATTACAGAGTGGCCGCCTAATTCTTGTATGGAATAGATTAAATCCAGAAGGAGAAATTTATCCTAAAGTTCATATCCCACAGGCAACAGAATTTCCTGCTTCTTGGCATAGGGAAGAACTTTCAATTTCATTTTCAGAAGATGATGGAAAGACATGGACAAAACCAGTAGTAATAGGAAGAAAAAAAGGTGGTCAAATCAGTTATCCTTATGTTTTTGAAAGAAGAAAAGGAGAAATTTGGATTATTGCTGGATTTGCTTTTGAAAAAAGATGGGAGATACCACTTTCTTTCAAGGTTAAGATAAATGAAGATGAATTTTTGAAAAAAATTTTTATATAAAATAGGAGGCAAAAATGAAAATTTATATAGTTACAGATCTTGAAGGAGCAACTGGAGTATTTAAATTTAAACAGACAAGAGAAAGAGGGGAAGAATTTTATCAAGCAATGAAACTTCTAATGGGTGATATTGCTGCTGTATGTGAGGGTTTAAAGGAAGAAGGTGTTGATGAAATTTATGTTCTTGATGGTCATGATGGAGGTAATAATTTTATACCTGAATTAATGATACCAGGTGTTAGGTATATTACTGGGTCTCCAAGACAAGGGAAGATTCTTTATGGACTTGATAGTTCATTTGATGGAGTTATTCTTCTTGGTTTTCATGCTATGAATGGAACTCCTGACGGTGTCTTAAATCATACTCAAAGTTCACTTGCAGAATCAAAATATTATTATGATGGTATTGAAAGAGGAGAAATTTACCAATCAGCAGTTATTGCAGGATATTTTAATGTTCCAGTTATTCTTGTTACTGGAGATGAGGCAACATGTAGAGAAGCAAAAGAAACTCTTGGTAAAAATTTGCCAACTGTTGCTGTTAAAAAAGGAATAAGCAGAGAGGCAGCAATACTTATTTCTCCTGAAGAAACAAAAATTTTACTTAAAGAGGGAGCAAAAAAAGCAGTAAAAACACTACCAAAACTTAAACCTTATAAAATAAAACTGCCAGTAAGATTAAAAATAAGAAAGATAGATCCTCTTAATACAAATCCTGATAATCCTTATTATATAGAAAAGGAATTTATAGTTAAAAGCCCTCTTGATATAATAACTGGAACAGAAGAAATAAGAAGGAGGTAAATTATGGAAAAATATTGGGGATATTTAATTCATCTTGGATATAATATGTGGGAAGACCATGGACCTGAACATAGAGTTCATCCTAATGAAAAAATTGATTATCCCCCAAGAACAAAATTAAGATGTAAAGAGGAAGTTTGGGATTATATTATTGAGAAATTGCCAGAATATGGAATAAATTTGCTTGTAATAGATATTGGAGAAGGAATTAGATATGAAAGTCATCCAGAAATTGCAATAGAGGGTTCATGGAGTATTGAAAAATTTAAAGAAAAATTAAAAAGGATAAGAGAACTTGGGATAGAACCAGTACCAAAATTAAATTTTTCAACTGCACATGATGTATGGCTTGGTAAATATTCAAGAATGGTTTCAACAGATATTTATTATGGAGTATGTAAAGATTTAATAGAAGAAGTTATTGAAATATTTGATAAACCAAAATTCTTTCATCTTGGTATGGATGAAGAAACATATGACCATCAAAGACACCTTTTATATGCTGTTGTAAGACACTCTGATTTGTGGTGGCATGACCTTTACTTTTTTGTAAATGAAGTTGAAAAAAAAGGTGTTTGTGCATGGATATGGAGTGATTATATATGGAATCATACAGAAGAATTCCTGGAGAAAATGCCAAAATCAGTTATACAGAGTAATTGGTATTATGGAATTGATTTTGATTTGAATGATGAAAAAATATCAAAATATATAAAAGCATATATAGAACTTGAAAAAGCAGGTTTTAGACAGATACCAACAGGAAGCAACCATTCTTATTTTGAAAACTTTATAAAAACAGTTGAATTTTGTAGAAAAAATATTTCAGATAAAAATTTAATTGGCTTCTTACAAACAGTTTGGAGACCAACAGTAAAAGAATGGCTTGAAAATCATATAAAAGCAATGGAAGCAGTTAAAATAGCAAAAGAAAAATATTATTCTGAGTAAAAAGGAGAAAAAAAATGAAAAAAAGTTATAAAAAAGGGGCAGAAAAACAACTTGAAGTAAGACCTTATCAACTTTTATGTTTAATATGTTCTATTGGTGAGGGAAATGAAGAGCCAAAAGATATAAAATTGCAAAAGATATTTAATGAAATAAGAAAAAATCCTGATTTACCAATTACTTTAAGATGTAATATCGGAGGTATATTTTCATATCAGGATTGTGGAAATAAAGATGATACTCCAGAAGGTTTTGAATTTAATTTAAAAAGAGATTTAGATATTTTAAGAAAAATTGATATGCCACCTGGTATTACATTACCTGCAAGAATAATTTTATATAGAATATGGGATAGGATAAAAAGCATTTCTGGAATATGTTATTATGATGAAGAAACTTCTCAAATCTGGAAAGGATGTAAAAAAGCAAAAAATGGTTTTTATGAAAAGGGACATGGAAAAAGCATAGAAATCTTAATCCCTCCAAGAGATAAAGAAGAAATGAAAATTGAGAAAGAAAAATCATTAGAAATAATGTATAAAAACAAAGTTATAAGAGTTCGTCCACATTTGTTGTTATGTGCAGTATGTCAATATGGGGGAGGAATTAGACCACCATTTAAAGAAGATAACCTACCTGAGATGATACAATTTTTAATAAAAAATCCAAATATAAAA
>CAZCUO010000002.1:0-5841 GCA_964502135.1 uncultured bacterium | reverse complement strand
AAATTCAAAAATAATCTCTTTTTTAAAGTTTTTATTTGTATAATTTCTTCAATTTTATTATTTTTTTCTTTCCCGCCTTTTGGTTTTTGGTATTTTGCTCTTTTTTCATTTATTCCACTTCTATTTATATGTGAAGAAAAGAGATTTACTAACTTTTTCTATGGACTTTTATCTGGTTTTATATTTTATTCTCTTTCTCTATATTGGCTTAAAAATGTTGCAGGAGCAGTTTATTTACTTTTATCTTTATATCTTTCATTTTACTGGGCCATATTTTTGTATCTAATTTTCTCTTTTAACTCTGGAAAAATCATACTTTTTGGAAGTTGTATTTGGTTTTTTCTTGAAATTTTAATTTCAAATATTTTAACTGGGTTTCCATGGTTATTAGTTGGTCTTTCTCAATATAAAAATCAATATATTTTAAAAATTGCAAAATTTTTTGGAATTTATGGTATTTCCTTTCTTATAATTGGTTTTAATCTTTTTATATATACAATCTTAAAAAAGAAAGCATCAATTCAAAACTTTTTATTTCTTTTAATACTCCTAATTTTCTTTTTAATTTCAAAATTTCCTGATAAAAAAGTTATAAAAGGCAATATAAATGTTTTACTTATTCAACCAAATTTTATACCCAGAAATATTAGTTTAGAAGAAAATAAAAAAATTATTTATGAATTATTGGAGAAGGTTAGATATGAAAATTTAGATTTAGTAATTTTCCCTGAAGGAATATTTCAAGACAATATTTTTGCAAATAAAGATTTAATAAATATTCTTAAAAAAATATCGGAGAAAAACAAATGTGGTATTTTAATTGGAACTTTTACTAAAACTGGTGAAAATTTCTATAATTCAAGTGTTTTTATAAATGGTAAAAAAATAGAGGTTTACAATAAAATAAAACTTGTTCCTTATGGTGAATTCATCCTTGGAAAAAGGTTTAAATTTGTTAGGGATATTTTTTTAAAAATTGCTGGATATGAACCAAATCTTAAAAAGGGCAATGAATTTAAAGTTTTTAAATATAAAAATATGAAATTTTCTTCTTTAATATGTTATGAAAATATATTTCCCCAAATTATTGAAAATTTTGTAAAAAATGGCTCTGATTTTTTTATCGTTATTACAAATGATTCATGGTTCGGAAAATCAATCGGTCCCTATCAACATTTTTATCATAATATTTTCCGAAGTTTGGAAAATGGTAGATATTTTTTTCAGGTAGGTCTTACAGGAATTACAGGGATTATTAGTCCTGAGGGCAAAGTTGAAAAGATTCTTGAAAAAAATAGTGAAAATTTATTTGTAGAAGGTTTTTTATGCAGTTATTTAAAAATTTATACTTTAGAAACATTTTATTCTAAATATGGCATTTTTCCTCTATATCTTTTTTGTTTAATTGTAACTGGAATTTTATTATGCAGAAGTTAGAGAAAATAATTGATTATAAATTTAAAAATAAAAAATTACTGATGATGGCTTTAACTCATCCTTCTTTTGCTCATAATGAATCTTATGAGAAACTTGAATTTCTTGGAGATTTAATTCTTGATGCAATTGTTGGAATTTATTTGTTAAAGAAATATAAAGATAAAAATGAAGGATTTTTAACAGATTTAAAATCAGCATATGTTAATAAAAATTATCTTAAAGAAATAGCAGATAAGATAAATTTGAAAAGTTTTGCAAGGTTTAAAGGAGAAAATATAAAAAGGACTGATAAATTTCTTGAAGCATTGATTGGAGCGATATATCTTGATGGAGGATTTAAAAAAGCAGAAAAATTTATTAAAAAATTTATACTGAATAAAGAACTTGAACCACTCAAGGATTATAAAAATTTAATTTTAAATTATGCAAGAAAAGTTAAAAAAACAGAGCCAATTTATGAAGTGATAAAAACAAAAGGACCTCCACATAAAAGGGAATATGAAGTAAGGGTAAAAATTAAAGGTGTAAGAAAAGTGGGTAGAGCAAAAGGGAATAGTTTAAAGGAAGCAGAAATGTTAGCAGCAAAGTCATTATACGAAAAAATCTTTAAATAATAAACCATTTTCTTCAATTTCCCGTCTAAATAAAAAATGAAAAAGGGAATTTTAAAATTTAATGGATTCTCTTTAATAGAACTTCTTTTTGTAATTGCCATTATATCTATTCTGGCCGGAATACTTTTACCTGTTTTGTCAAAAGCAAGGGAATTTTCAAGGAGGGTTTATTGTTTGAATAATTTAAAACAACTTTATTTTGGTTTTATTATGTATGTTTCTGATTATGATTATTATTGTCCTCGTGCTGCTTTGCTTCCTTCAATAAATAAGGATGACCCTCCTATTTCAGATGTTCTTTTACCTTATGTAAAGTCAAAAAAAGTTTTTAAATGTCCCTCTGATAGAGAAGGTTATTTTGAAAGGGAAGGTTCAAGTTATGAATATAATCAAAGATTATGTGGCAGAAAATTAGATAGGGGAAAATTTTTTTCATTTATGGGTTCCACAAGAATATGGGTTTTATATGATTATAAGGACTTTCATGGACCTGGAATTAGAAATTTTGTATATCTTGATGGACATGCAACTCATGAACCAATTGCACAGGTTGAAGATTAAATGAAGAAGAAATATTTTATAATTTTGGGGATTATTCTATTGATTTTTATTTTACTTTCAATATTTTCTAAAAACAGGAAAATTGATGTTGAAAAACTTACGGATGAACAAATTATTGAGTTGATTAAAAGTGATAAAATAAAAAATTTAAATTTAGAACAACTTGCTTTTATTGGTGAAAGATTAAAGAATATTCCAAAAGAAAAGATAAAAGAGATTATTGATAAATCAGCAGATGATTTGAAATATAAGGTGGTAAAAAATATTGAAAAGGTTTCATATGCGAGGCTTGATAAAAAAATAGATGAGTTTTTTAAATCACCTCCAGAAAAACAGGAACAGATTCTTGATGAAGAAATAGATAGATTAGAAGAAGCACAATTAAGGGGAGAAACACCAGTTGAATACTCAGAAATTTTAGAAGAAAATATTTCTTATCCAGATGAAAGTAATTATGGATATCAAAAAAGAGGATTTTCACACATGGTTTTCAGAAGAAATATCAGTAGAAAAAGAAATATCAGTAGAAATCCAGATGCCATACTCCAAAGAGCAAGAGATAGATTATCAGAGACAACTCCAGAACAAAGAGCAAAAAGACAGGAATTTATGAAAAAAATGAGAGAAAAAAGGGCAAGAAGATTTAAAAAATAAAATTTTGACATAAATTTAAATTTTGGGTATAATTTTAAAACTATGGGAAGAAAAAGACAAGGTAATGGTAGAGATTCAAATCCAAAATATAGGGGAGTAAAAGTATTTGAAGGACAGTTTGTTAAAGCAGGTAGTATTATTTTAAGACAAAAAGGGAGCAAAATAATTCCTGGTGTTGGTTGTGGAATTGGGAAAGATTATACTATTTTTAGTTTGATTGATGGAATTGTGGAATATACAGATAGATGTGGGAAAAAAGTTGTGAATGTTAGACCATTACCATGATTAATTTTTCAATAGATATAGAATCTCTCTCTGAGTTTAAGCTCCCTTCCACATTTAAATTTTTTCTAACAGAAGATGAAATGAAAAATAAAAATCAAATTTCTCTTGTTGGTAAAGTCGCTGTAAAAAAAGCATTTTTTAAAGCAGTTGGAATAAAGAAAGAATATAAAAAAATAGAGGTTAAAAAAGCAAATTCTGGAAGGCCTTATATCCTAATAAAGGATGAGGAAATAAAGGAAAAACTAAAAAACAGGAAAATTTCCATTTCAATCTCTCATACAAAAGATATTGCAGTTGCTGTATGTTTAATTTATGATTGAAAAGATAAAATTTTTGAAAGAAAGAAACAAAGATACACATAAAGGAGATTATGGTCATCTTTTTATTATAGGAGGTAGTCCAGGACTTACAGGTGCGGTTTGTCTGGCTGGAATGGCTGCTTTAAGAAGTGGTTGTGGTCTTGTAACAATTGGAATACCTGAAACACTTAATCATATTATAGAAATTAAACTTACTGAAGTTATGAGTTTGCCATTGCCAGAAACAGAAGACCATTTTATTTCTGAAAAGGCAAGTGATAAAGTTTTAAAATTTATAAAGGAAAAAATAGATGCTGTTTTAATAGGTCCTGGTATATCTTTAAATATAGAAACAAAAAAATTTGTAAAAAAAATTATTACTGAAATAGATAAAAAACTTATAATTGATGCTGATGCATTAAAAATAATTTCTGAAAATATTGATTTACTTAAAAAATTGAAAGTTAAACCAATTTTAACTCCACATCCAGGAGAAATGAAATATTTAACAGGGCTTGAAATATCATATATTCAAAAAAATAGAATTAAAATTGCCGAAAGTTTTGCAAACCAATATAATGTAGTTTTAGTTTTAAAGGGCTATAGAACAGTTGTTACAGATGGGAAAAATACATATATTAATTTAACAGGAAATCCAGGAATGGCAACTGCTGGAAGTGGAGATGTTCTTGCAGGAATTATAGGTAGTTTTTTGGCGCAAGGTGAAGAAGAATTTATTTCTGCAAAATATGGTGTTTTTATACATGGTCTTGCAGGAGATATTGCAATGAAAGAAAAAGGTGAAACATCATTAATTGCTTCAGATATAATAGAAAAATTACCAGTTGTTTTTAAATATTTAAAAAAAGGAGTAAAATGAATGAGAAATGGATTGAGAATGGGTTAAAACAACTTATAGATGAATTTGGAAAAGAAAAAGTAGAAAAAGCAATTGAATATGTTAAAAATTTTGAAGTAGAAGTTCCAAGTTGGGTGTTTGGGAATTTTGGTGGAGGAAGATTTGGTAATTATACACCACCTGGTTTTGCAAGAAATATATTTGAAAAGATTGATGATGCTTCTTTTGTTTATAAATTGACAGGAGCAACTCCAAGAATAGCAACTCATATACTTTGGGATTTTTCTTCTGATGGAATAGAGCCAGATATTAAGATAGTTGAAAAAGTTTATAATTATTGTCAAGAAAAAGGGATTTCTCTTGGTGCAATAAGTCCAACATATTTTCTTACAGGTTCTCATAGAGGAAGTTTTACATCACCAGAAAAAGAAACAAGAGAAAGATATATTAATCAGACAATTTTTGGTGCAGAAGTTGCAAAAAAATATGGAAATAAATTATTAACTTTATGGTTTCCTGATGGCTCTCTTTATCCTGGACAGATTGATTTAAAAGAAAATTATGAAAGGTTGAAAGAATCATTAATTGAAAGTTATAATAAAATTCCAAAGGATGTAAGAATATTGATTGAATATAAATTATTTGAACCAGGAACTTATAGCACAACAATTCCTGACTGGGCCACTTCTTACATTCTTGCAAAATCTCTTGGAGAAAATGTAGGTGTTTTAATTGACCTTGGGCATCATCCTCATGGAGTAAATATTGAACAGATTGTTGCAGTATTGATTTCAGAAAAAGTTATTTGCGGATTTCATTTTAATACAAGATATGCAGCAGATGATGACCATGCGGTTGAACCAAACTTACAAATTGCAAGAATATTTTATGAACTTGTTAAGGGAAAAGTTATATGTAATAAGGAAAAAGATAAAAACTGGGTATATATGATTGACCAAGCATGTAGTAGAGAAAATAGATTTCATTCTATTTTACACTCAATTGACTCACTTCAAATTTCACTTGCAAGAGCAGTCCTTACTGATAAAGAGAAAATTAAAGAATATCAAGAAAAAGATGAAATAATTCTTGCAAATAGAACCTTTAATAAATCAATCTCTTTATGTGATGT
>CAZCUO010000001.1:0-7204 GCA_964502135.1 uncultured bacterium | reverse complement strand
AAGATTGACAATGGAAATTATGAAAAAACCTGTTCCAACGAATATTATATTTGCTAAAAAGTCAGAAGTTATATCAATCGTAAAAACTCCAAAGTTTATTAGTATTCTGAAACCAGAGGAGAAAATTGAAAAACCAGGAATTGCAATTACACCAAAGATTTCAACTTATGAAAAACCTAAAATTGCAAAAGGGGAAGAAATTTCAATCGCATCAAAATTACCAGAAATTGAAAAGGTATCAAAACCAGAAATAATTCCTTTTGCTTTACCAGAAAAAGAGTGTCCACTTATTTATAGAGGAAGAATGATATTAGAAGGAGTTGAATATATTTTTATAGAGGGGACTAAAAGAACTTATAGAGTGACAATTGGGGATGTTGTTGAAGGATATAAGATATTGAAAAAAGAAAACAACAAAATAATTCTGTCTAAAGAGGGACTTCTATATGAAATTAATGCACAATAGAAAAACTTTGGTTGACAATTGATTTTAAAATTGTGTATAATAAAAAAAGGAGTTAAAGATGAAAAAAATATTATTAGTGTTTATTATATTATTATCAAATTTTTGTATTCTGGCACAAAACAATTATAATCTTGATGCTCTTTATAAACAGGCATTAAATTTTTATTATCAAAAAAAGTATCCTGAAGCCCTTAATTTATTTAATCAAATAAAAGGAATAGACCCCTCATTTAGAAAAAGTCAAGTGGATAGATACATAAGGGCAACAAAAACAAAACTTGGTAAACTTGGAATGAAGGAAACATATAAAATAGGTGAAGGGGATATAAAAGAAATTACTGTTTCAAAAGAAGATGAGTTTGAAAAACTTGCAGAATATGCGCAGAGGGCATTACTTGAAACAATTGATTATTTGAAAGAAATTACATTAAAATACAATATTTCAGAATTTGATATGACTGCTCCAAAAACAACTCTTGAAATGGCAAAAAAAGCATATGATAATAATCAATTCACAGAAACTATAAGACTTGCCAATAAAGCGAGATTTCAGGCTGAGCAAATAGTTCAGGAAAAAATAATTAAAGAAAAACCACCTCTTGGAGAAATAGGGGAAAGGTTAGTTACATTAAATTTAACAGATGCAGATTTACAACAGACATTAAAACTTATTTATGATTTAACTGGTGCAAATATAATTATGAGCAAAAATATAGAAGGAAGAGTAACTATAAATGTAAAAGATATACCACTAAAAAAAGTTCTTGAATTGATATGTGAATCAAATGGCTTAAAATATGTCTATGAAGATGGAGTTATTAAAATATTAACAAAAGAAGAGTTTGAAAAAAGGGAAGCATATATAAAACAACAAAGTAAAAGAGTTTTTAAAATAATGTTTGGGGATGCAAGCGGTATAGTTAAAGCACTAAAGGAAACATTTAAAGATGTTGATATAATTGCAGAACCAAGAACAAATTCTATAATTGTAAATACAAATAACCAAGCATTACTTTCAAATATACAAGAAGTAATTACAACTCTTGATAGTCCTATTTCCCAGGTATTAATTGAAGCAAAAATAGTGGAGGTTTCATCAGCAACCGATAATATGTTTGCTATTGATTGGTTAATAAGTTCAAGATTGATTGAAGCAATAGACGGAACATTAACAGGTCCGAGATTTGGAACTAATCCAAGTTTTACCCCTGGAATTTCTTCATCATTGCCAGAGGGTGGATTTTCATTTGGAATAACAAATAAAGATGTAAATCTTTTAATAAATGCACTTGCCTCCCATGGAGAGGTAAAACTTGTTCAAGCACCAAAAATAATGTGTTTAAATGGGACTACAGCATTTATAAGTGTAATTCAGAATTTCCCATATATAGTTCCAGAATATGAAGCAACATACAATCCCCAAACAGGTGCATTAACAGGAACAAGACAAACGGTTACAATATATGAAGAAATAGTTGGAACAGAATTTGAAATCACACCTGTGATTCAAAGGAATAGAACAGTATTTTTAACAACAAATATTTATGATGCAAGATTTGTTGAAACAAGAGCATTAAATGCAATAGCAGCAGGATTAACCTATCGGACAGAAATACCAGTAATTTCCTCAAGAGAAACAACCCAAAGTATTCTTTTATATGATGGTCAAACCCTTGTAGTTGGAGGGATGATTCAGGCAAGGGAGGAAAAAACAGAGTCAGGAGTTCCATTTTTAAGAAGAATTCCTTTACTTGGTTATTTATTTAAAAAGCCAAAATATACAAAAACAAATTCAGAACTTATTTTATTTTTAACCCCACATATAATTACCTCTTATGAAGAAGCATCTGATTTAAGTAAGCCAGAAATAAAAAAGTTAGAGGAACCAATTAAACCAGGAATTATGGATAAGTTTTAATGTTGACATTTAAATAAAAAATAGGTAATAATAAATTAGGAGGTGAGGCAAAATGAGAAAATTAATAATATTTTTAATAATGAGCAATTTAATAGTTTCTCTTTATGCTCAAACTTCAGGTTCAAGTGTTAAAACTGGAACTTCTTCAAGGACAAGGGATACAGGACAATTTGGAAGAGAAAGGTCAAGAAGCCAGAGAAGAGAACAGACAGAAGAGATGATGGGTCAAATAACAAATATGATTGCTTCAATTATAGGAAGTAAATTAAGACACCCTGATCCTGAAATTAGAAAACAAGCATTAATGTCTTTGGTTTCTTCATTGGCTGGGACAGGAGAAGGCAGGGGAAGAGAAGAAGGAATTCAAAGTATTTTTTATTTTGGAAGAGAAGGAAGAGGTAGAGAAGAAGGAACAGGAGCAGGAGGAGGGACTTTTATTGGAGACCTTTATGATTTACTTCAAGACCCTGATCCAGAAGTAAGAGATTTAGCAAGCGTAGGAATTGATATATTATTTAATACAGAAGTGACGCTTTTAAGATTTATGCAAGATGAAGACCCTCTTTTAAGAAAATATGCAACAAAGATATATTCAACGAGAAACCTTGCAACAGAAGTACAGAGGAGAGGTGGTAGAGAAAGAGAATATGAATATGCCGCTCAATTAATTGCTTTGAGAACCCTCCTTGTAAGATTAAAATATGAAAAAGACCCAGGAGTGAGAAAAGCAGTAATTGATGGGATAGAACAATTTTTAATAACTGGAGGAGGCGAATCCGGAAGAAGACATGATATGCTTTTGGGAGTGGACCAGTCAATTATAAATTATTTAAATGATCCCAATCCAATCGTTAGAAAAAATGCTCTTGTTATAATTGCCAACATGGAATATAATCCAACAGTTTTAAATGCTCTTCTTGAAAGGTTAAAAGTAGAATCAGATGAAGAAGTAAAGACATTGATTGAAAGGACGATAGAGATTCTATCAAGTGGTATTACTGAAGGAGGAAGAAGAACAAGAGGAGTTCTTACAGGAGCAGGTGCTCCAAGATAATAATAAAATGGACCGTTTATATAAAAATTTTTTAATTTTCTTCTTTTTTTCCTTTTTTATTTGTGGTGGAAGCGAGTTTTATCTTAACTTTAACAATGTTGATATAAGGACTTTTATAAAATTTGTTGGTGAAATAACGAAAGAGAATTATGTTATAGACCCTAATGTAAGAGGAACAATAACAATTTACTCAACAACACCTATTTCTATTGAAAAAATAGATAGAGTTTTTAAAGCAGTTTTAAATTTTTATGGATTTACAGTCATTAAAAAAGATGGATTATCTTTAATTTCTCCAATAGCCGAGGGTAAAATAAGGACAAAGTATATAAATGTTGGCGATGTACCAAAAGATAAAGAAGAAGAATATATAGTTCAAATTATTCCATTAAAATATTATCCACCAGAAACAATTTCACAAATAATAACACCATATATAACAAAGGGAGGACAAATAACAGTTGATACAAGGACAAATACATTAATAATATCAGACATAGGAGAAAACATAAAGAAAATAATGGAAATTGTAGAAAAAATTGATAAACCTAGTCCCCCCGGTCAGGAAGAAATAAGAATATTTAAACTCCAAAATGCTGATGCAGAAGAAGTAGCAAAAGTTCTTGGTCAGATTTTACAGAAAAAGATTTCCACTGTTAGGGCTCCTTCAAGAACAACACCAATTCAACCACAGGTAGTAAGTGTAAAAGCAACCAATTCATTAATTGTTTATGCAGACCCATCTGATTTTGATACAATTGAAAAGATTCTAAAAGAAATAGATGTTTTAACAAATCAGGTATTAATTGAAGCACTTATTGCTGAAGTAACATTTGATAAAACAAAAGAACTTGGGATTGAATGGGCTACAACAAAAAAATTTGATAATGAAAAATATACAGGTACTGTTGGAACAAATTTAGGCACACTTTCCTCATACATTTCTTCAGGTATTCCTCCAGAAGGGCTTTCACTTGCATTATATAAAGGTGAATTTACATTTCCTTTGAGTGTTGGGGCATTAATAAATTTGTATGGAAAGGATACTCAATTTAATATACTTTCAACTCCTCAGATTGTAACAGCAGACAATCAAGAAGCTATAATAAATGTTGGAGAAAATATACCATATTTGAAAGAAACAAGGTTTTACACCTATAGCGCGGGCCAGGGAAGTGATATTGTAAAAAGTTATGATTATAAGGATGTAGGTATAGTTCTTAAAATAACACCTCAAATAAGCCAAGATAAATATGTAAAATTAAAAATTTCTCAAGAAGTTACAAAACTTGTGGAAGGAGGTATTCCAGAAGCACCAACAACTGCAAAAAGAAAAGCCGAAACAACTTTAATAATTCCAAATGGAAAAACAGTTGTTCTTGGAGGACTTTTAAGAAATGATTCTGAAAAATCTATTAAAAAAGTTCCTTTTCTTGGAGATATTCCTGGTTTAAGACATTTTTTTAGGAAGGAGATGACTAAATCAGTTAAGACAAATTTAATGATATTTATAACACCACATATAATTTCAACATTTGAAGAGGCAGAAAGGATAAAAGAAGAGAAAGAAAAATTAATTAAAGAAAAATAAGATGGAGAAAATTAGACATCTGGATAATTTTGAAGATAGAATAGACCCTGAAATTCTAAACATTTTTCCTTATAATTTTTTAAAGAATAATTGTTTTATTCCTATTGTTGGTGATAATGGAGAGATATTTATTGTAACAAGTAATCCCTTAAATATTGATGTAGGAGAAATTAAAATGATTTTAAAAAGAGATGTGAAGGTTGTGATATCAAGTGAAGAAAAGATAATTGAATGTATTGAAAAATTTTATTATCATCCCACCTCTTCAAAAAAAGTTATTGATGATTTAAATTCAGAAGAAATACTACACATAGAAGAAGATATAGATCCTGAAACATCAAATTTACTTGACCTCGCAAATAAAGCACCTGTTATAAGAATAGTCAATCAAATTATTTACAGAGCAATTTCAATGAGAGCAAGTGATATACATTTACAAGTAACAGAGAATTCATTAAAGGTGAGATATAGAATAGATGGTTTTTTACATGATATATTTGTTTTACCTAAAAAATTTCATCCTCCAATTGTAACAAGAATAAAAATAATGGCAAATCTTGATATTGCTGAAAAAAGGATTCCGCAGGATGGGAGAACTTCAATAAAAGTAGATAGCAAAAAAATTGACATAAGAATTTCAGTTATTCCAACTTTTTTTGGAGAATCAATAGTTTTAAGATTGCTTGATAGAGAAACATTTTTACTTGGACTTGAAGAATTGGGTTTTTCTGAAGACAATTATAATAAATTCAATCAATTAATTCATTATGACCATGGTATAATTTTACTAACAGGGCCAACAGGTAGCGGAAAAACAACAACTTTATATGCAGCATTATCAAAAATAAATAAACCTGGAATAAATATAATAACTCTTGAAGACCCAGTTGAATATAATCTTGAAGGAATAAATCAAATTCAGGTAAATCCTAAAGTTGGGTTAACTTTTGCAAATGGATTAAGGTCTATTTTGAGACATGACCCAAATGTTATAATGGTTGGGGAAATAAGGGATATAGAAACAGCAGAAATGGCTATACAGGCATCATTAACAGGGCATCTTGTGTTTAGCACTCTTCATACAAATGATGCATCAAGTGCAATTATTAGATTAATGGATATGGGAATAGAACCATATTTAATTGCCTCTTCGTTAATTGGGGTTATGGCTCAGAGACTTGTTAGATTGAACTGTCCAAATTGTTCAATTGAAGAAAAACCACCTTTTGAATTAATTTCTTCTATAGGTCTTGAGGAAAAAGATTTAGCAGATGGGAAATTTATGAAAGGTCAGGGATGTAGAAAGTGTTTAAATGAAGGATATTATGGGAGGACAGGAATTTTTGAGTTACTTATTATTGATGAGGAAATTAGAGAACTTATATTAAAAAGAGCATCCTCTTCAGATATAAAAAAAGCAGGGTTAAAGAAAGGAATGAAGACATTAAGAATGGATGGCATAGAAAAAATTAAAAAAGGTTTAACAACTATTCAAGAAGTTTTGAGGGTAACTCAGGGAATTTAAATGGCAATATATTCATATGTGCTTATTGATAAAAAAGGGAAAGTAATAAAAGGTAAGAAAGAAGGTATTAGTCCAGAAAGTTTAAAAATAGAATTTCAAAAAGAAGGGTATTATGTTATAAAAATAAAAGAAGAAAAAAAGTTAAATTTTAAAATTTTTGATAAGGTCAACGAAGAAGATTTAATTATAGTTTTAAGAGAATTTTCAACTTTTTTAAATTCTAAAATTCCTCTTGATGAAGCGCTTACAGGTTTAATTTCCCAGATGAAAAATGGGAAACTTAAAGATATATTTATTGATATACAGAAAAATATTAGAGAAGGTGCAAATCTTTCACAGGCATTTAAAAAACATTCTAATTTATTCTCAGATATGATTATTTCAATGGTAAAAGTAGGAGAAGAAACAGGTAATCTTGATCTTGTCCTTACTAGAATTTCTGATTTTCTGGAAAAAAGGAATGCATTTAAAAATAGAATAAAGACAATTATGACATATCCTCTGTTTATGATAATTGTTGCTTTTTTCGTTATTATTTTTATTTTATCATTTATCATCCCTACTATTGTCCGAATCTTTGCTGAAGTTTCAATTAATTTGCCAATTTCAACAAAAATTCTTATAGGAATTACCAATTTTTTTAAAAATTT